>NZ_JBBOUU010000001.1:3600000-3900000 GCF_038006205.1 Solibacillus sp. FSL R7-0668
TTTTTCAGTTGTGCACGTGAAGTGAACTTTCCATTTTCACCGCGCATGCTTACGATATTTTCTGCCACTGTTTTCGATAAGCCCGATACATATTGAAGCAATGAAGCAGACGCTGTGTTTACATCTACGCCGACTTGGTTTACCGCTGTCTCTACAATAAATGTTAGGGACTCTGCTAGCTTTTTTTGTGATACGTCGTGCTGATATTGTCCGACACCAACTGCTTTGGGTTCGATTTTTACTAATTCAGATAAAGGATCCTGCAAACGGCGCGCAATTGATACCGCACTACGCTGTTCCACTTGTAAGTCCGGGAATTCGGCACGGGCTACATCGGATGCTGAATAAACAGATGCACCGGCCTCATTGACGATTACATATGCAACTTGCTCATTTACTTCTTTTAGCACTTCTGCGATAAATTGCTCAGTCTCGCGTGAAGCAGTCCCATTACCAATCGCGATAATGCTAATCGGGTACTTTTTCAATAATGCTTTAATCGTTGTTTTTGATTTTGTCGTATCAGATGTCGTATGCGGATAAATTACACCGATTTCGATCATCTTTCCTGTTTCATCCACTACTGCTAGTTTACAGCCTGTTCGATAAGCCGGGTCCACACCTAATACCATTTTTCCGCGCATTGGTGGTTGTAATAATAAATTACGCAAGTTTTCCGAGAATATATGAATCGCCTGTGTCTCACCTTTTTCCGTTAACTCTGAGCGTAATTCATTTTCGATAGATGGTTTAATTAAGCGTTTATAGCTATCTGTAATTGCGAGTGTAACTTGTTCGACAGATGGACCCACAAAATGATTCGGAATGAAATGCATCGCCATTTGGGCTGTCGCCTTCTCTATAGGTACATCAATTGATACACGGAGTATATCTTCTTTTTCCCCTCGATTTACTGCTAACGTGCGGTGTGGGGCTATACGAGAAACGGGTTCTTCATATTCATAATACATTTCGAATACTTTTTTTTCGTCCTTCTCCGCATTTTTTACAGCTGTTACAAGCTTCCCTTCACGCCACGATAATTTTCGTAACTTTTCACGAATTGCGGCATCGTCTGCAAAATACTCTGCTAAAATATCCCGCGCACCTGCTAATGCATCATCTATCGTTGCAACCCCTTTTTCTTCATTAATAAAACCGGTAGCCAATTGGTCTAAGGATTGCTTTGTAAATTTTAAAATTTGCTCTGCTAATGGCTCTAGCCCTCGCTCTTTGGCAATCGTGGCTTTCGTACGACGCTTTTGCTTAAATGGGCGATATAAATCTTCAACACGCTGTAACACGGTCGCTGCTTGGATGGCTTGCTGTAATTCTTCTGTCAATTTCCCTTGCTCATCAATTAAGCGGAGGACTTCTTCTTTTCGTGTTTCTAATTGTTGTATGTAATGATAGCGATCTTCAATAGCTTTAATTTGCACTTCATCCAAAGAACCCGTAACTTCTTTTCGATAACGAGCAATGAACGGCACGGTGTTCCCTTCTGCCAATAAATCAATAACGGCTTGTGCCTGTTTTAACTGTACATTTACATCTTTTGCAATCATTTGTAGCATTTTCTTCTGTTCCATCGTGCCACTCCTTTTATGTTCGAACTCCTTTTAGTTTACCACTAACAAGCTGTAGCTACTCTTAAAAAACCACAATTTCACCAAACAAAAAGAGCCTACTATGCAAAAATAGTAGACTCCAAACATTTATATTGATACGCTGCCACTTGAAGAAATGGCATCTTGTAATTTTTGTATAGCCTTTCGTTGAATACGCGAAACATGCATTTGTGATATACCTAGTCGTTCAGCAGCTTCTTTTTGACTGAGCTGAGCTAAGTAGGTCAATTGAATAATTTGACGCTCACGTTCACTTAATATATTCATGGCCTCCGCTACAATCATACGACGATCGGTTACTTCATAGCCATCATCTTCTTTCCCAATGATATCAAATAAAGTAACCGTACTACCATCTGAATCGGATTCAATCGAATGATCCATCGATAATGCTTGATAGCTACGCCCCATCTCCATTGCTTCAAGCACCGTTTCATCATTCACCTCTAAACGAGTAGCTATTTCACTTATCGAAGGTGAACGCTGTAATTCTATCGTTAATGCTTCTACTGCTGATTTAATACGGGGTCCAAGCTCTTTAATCCGTCTCGGTACATGAACATCCCATGTTTTGTCACGCAAGAAACGTTTAATTTCCCCAACAATGGTTGGAACGGCAAATGCCTCAAAGCTTCTTCCAAAAGCAGGATCAAATCGTCGAATCGCACCTAATAAGCCAAGCATACCAACTTGTACTATATCATCATAATAAGATTTACCATGAGAATATTTGCGAGCAATTGATTCTACTAATTGTTGATAGTGCAGTACTAGGTTGGTTTGTGATTCTTCACTCGCATGCTCTTGATATTCTGCAATCCATTTTAGTACCTCTTCTTTTGATGCATTTCTAGGTAGTGATTCTTTCGACATTCTCCCTCACCTGCTCTCTCGAGACATACTTAGTCATGAAAACAGTTACGCCGCCTTCATTATTTAATTGGACTTCATCCATTAAAGTTTCCATTAAATAGATACCTAATCCACCTTCACGTAAAAGCGCCACGTTTTCATCCTCACTATATGGGCCAATCTTTGACTTTACTTCTTCAAAATTAAAGCTAACGCCGTAATCCGCAACCATGATTTCTATCTTGTTCTCAAAAAGTGCACAGCCAATTACTACCTCTCCACTGTCACCTTTATACGCATGATGGACAACATTGGTTACAGCTTCACTTGCCGCAATTTTTAAATCCTCAATTTCGTCATAAGTGAATCCAACACGCACAGCTAGACCGGAAACCATCAAGCGAATGACACTTACATATTGCGGTTTAGCGGGTACTCGGATTTCGATATAATCAAATGCTTTCATCATTTCAATTCCAGCTCCTCGTCGGTCTCAATACTCATTAATTCACTTAATCCTGTAATCTCAAATAAGCGTACTAAACGACTGGACAAATTCACTAATTTTAACGATGCATTTTCACGTATTACCTTTTTGTAGAATGCGACAAAAATCCCTAAGCCGGTACTATCCATATAGTTCACTTTTGATAAATCTAGCTCAATCTTTCGCCCTTCTACAATGCGAACAGTTTCCAATTCTTCACGCAATACAGGTGCTGTAAACGTGTCGATTTCGCCTTCGATATAACCACGTAGCACATTTCCATCTTCTCTAAACTGAACATTGACATTCATTATTAGACACCTCCATCTACTAAACTATAGTAAGTTACCCTTATCTCATAAAGTTAAACCTATTTTTGGAATTATTTTTTAAAAATAACGACCGTAAAATCATCTTCTAAGTCAAACTCTGGCATGGATTTTAAATAACTGTACATTTGCTCACACATTTTTTGTGCTGATAGATGGTTATATTTTAAGGCTAAATTTTTTATAACATCTCGCGGATCCAACTCACCCTGCTTGCGGAAATCTGTCACACCATCTGTCATCATTAATATAAAGTCATTTTTTTTCATTTCAATTTCATATTGAGGGTACTTCACTTCAGGCATTACACCTAATAGCAACCCTTTAGACTCTAAATCATAAAAACTTTGCTTGCTTGCACAATAGTAAATTGCCGGCTCATGTCCAGCAGAACCATATGTAAATTGACTGCTTTCAACTTCATACGTGCCATAAAACATCGAGACAAACATACTATCATCTACGCTTTTTTCAATGATGCGATTTAAAACTTCTAATATATAAGATGGCTCATTTGTTGCATACTCTAATGTATCCAAGCCATACTTCACCATCGACATACAGAGTGCTGCGGGTACACCCTTGCCTACTACATCCGTCACTGCGACGCTAACATACTGTTCATCATCACTTAAGATATGTACATAATCACCATTCATTTTACGGATAGGAACGGATACCATACCAATATCGATGGCTTCGATTTTTGGAACGGTTGTCCGAAGAAACATATCTTGAATTTTTGTCGCCACATTCATTTCAGTCCGTAATTCTTCTTGCTGTTCTAGCAAACTTTGATGCTCTTTTAGTGTCAGCCCAAAATGCACCATCACTTCAATTAAAAAATCAAAACTATTTGAAACATCGTCCGGCAAATTCCGATAAATTTCTTCGATTGCATGCTTATGGATATTAATCACTTCTTCAGGTGTTACCTTCTTCAGAATCAATTGTCGAATAAAATTTTGACCAATATATAAATTTCGTTCCGTTTGATTCTCTAAGTAATCAGATAATATTTTCTGATACTGAATTTGTAATTCTTTCAATCGTCATCACTTCCTATTGCATCCATTTTTCAATAACAACAATCGTTCCATTGCCTTCAGACGACTGAATATCCATTGAATCCATCAGCCTTTTGACGCCCGGTAAGCCTGCACCAAGTCCACCCGATGTAGAATAACCATCTTCCATCACTTTTTTTAAATTATTTATACCAGGACCTTTATCTTTAGCGACAATACGAATCCCAGTTTTATCGCCATTACTAATTTGTTCTATTGTTATTTCTCCTGCACGGGCATATAAATAAATATTTCGAGCAAGTTCACTTATTGCCGTCGTAATTCGAGCTTGGTCTACTACGCCAAAGCCTATAGCCTTTGCTTCGTTCCTTCCTAGTTGGCGTGCAGCTACAATATCCCATTCTGTTATGATCTCTACAGTAGACTTTGTATCCATCATAGCGCCTCCAATTTCTTTAATATACTTCAAGAGAATCAACGAATAACCCAAATATTTTAAATTATCAATTAATTATATCAAACTTTGTCATTTTTTGCGTAACCAAATAGCAATAATTATAATTTTACAAAAATAGACAACTCACTATTTCCATTTTAAAGCAAGATTCTAATTTTTACACTATTTAAAACTTGTTTATACTCAATTTCTCATTTAAATTCTATTTCTAGCATATTTCTATTCGTATTGTCGAAAGCTATAGAGCTCCACATCCATTTTTTTATCTATTAAAAAACACCGAAACAATTATGTTCCGATGTTTTTTTATGTATTAAAATTTTACAAGTCCTAAACTAATATTAAGTGCAATATCCACTTCATGCATTAATTTGGCATCTAGCTGCGTAATTCGATCTGTTAATCGAGATTTATCAATAGTACGCAATTGCTCAAGCAAAATTACAGAATCGCGTTCAAATCCATACTTTTTGGCATCGATTTCAACATGGGTAGGTAATTTTGCTTTTTGAATTTGCGCAGTAATTGCAGCGATAATGACTGTTGGACTAAAACGATTACCTATATCATTTTGAATAATAAGGACTGGTCTTGTACCACCTTGTTCTGAACCTATAACCGGTGATAAATCGGCAAAAAAAACGTCTCCACGTTTTACAATCAAATTGTCATCCCCCGCTAACGAGACGCTCCACCATATGTTTGATCCGCTTCATATTCTGCATGTAAGCATTCACTACAAATTGTCAGATTAATTTGCGACATTTCCACATAGCCTTTCATTAAAGCTTCCCGTATTTGATTTGGTTGCATATGCTTTGTATATTCCTTAGCCGCTAAATACGAAATCATATCACGATTATTTGTATCGCGACCTAACTTTCTCTCAAATTGCACAATTAACTCGTTTGGATAATTAAACACTACTTCTTCTACATTGACAATATCTTTTGTGTACAAAACAAGCACCTCCACCGAACATCCCATTTCCATATCATTCTAACATTGAATGATTGCGAAGAAAAGACAAGAAAGTAAAAAAACTTACAATTCTCGCGATGGTCATGACAAATAAGTGAAAGTACTTGCTTTAATCTACAATTTTTCGACAAAGCTCATCGTACAATTACTGATATTTTCTAGGAACTCGAGCCGTAATGACACAAGGCACTTCATAGTTGATGGTCTCTAACTTATTTGCCCAATCATCTAATGTAATTTCCTCTTGGCCTTGACGTCCAATTAATACAACAGGCTCTCCAATATTATATGCTTTTGGTAATAAAATCATACTTTGATCCATACAAATTCGTCCAATAATTTTAGCACGCTCGCCACCTACAAGTACCTCTTGCCCACCAAGCTTACGAAGCATACCATCTGCATAACCAATCGGAATTGTCCCAACATAAATATCTTCTTGTGCGGTAAATGTCGCACCATACCCCACAGATTGCCCTGCTTGAAGCGGTTTTACATGAACTAACTCTGTTTGTAACGAAAATGCCGGCTGAATTGGAAACGGTAAAATTTCTCCAACATATGATGAAGGAAGTAAACCGTACATTGAAATACCAAATCTTACAGCATCATATTGTAAAGATATATCTTTAACTAATGCGGTTGCGGTATTAGCTACATGTACAAGTCTTGGCTTCGACGGCAATGCCGCCAATAATTCCTTAAACAAGGACACTTGGTTATCAAAGTACAAAGAATCTTCCTCATCAGCCGTTGCAAAATGCGTAAAAATGCCATCGACAATGAAATGCGGTGAATCGGTAATCATTTGGTATAAGGGAATAAGCTCCTCTTTTGAAGTTACTCCAATGCGCCCCATACCCGAGTCGACCTTAATGTGTAACTTCACTGGTTGTGCCTGCGGTAAATAGCTAGCCGCATATTTTATCCAATCTGTTGAAAAAACAGTCAGGGTAATATTTTCCTTTGCAGCGTATGGAATAAAATTCGGTGGTGTTGCACCTAGTATTAATATATCAATTTCCGGGAAATGTGCTCTCATATGTACTGCTTCATCTGGTGTGGCAACCGCGAGCATTGTTGCCCCCGCTTCAATTGCCGCTGCTGCTACCTCTACGTCACCATGGCCATATGCATTTGCCTTTACAACGGCAATAATTTGCACATTTTTTTGGAGATGCTGGCGCAATGACGCAACATTTTGCTTGATCGCTTGTAAATTAATTATTGCTTCTGTAGGTCGATAATTCGTTTGAATATCCATCGTTAACATTACCCTCTTTTTGTAAATTTAAACATATACTTATAAACTATTTTTGACTACCTTCTTGAACACTTGCCGCTACTTCTAATAGCTCTTCTTTTGTCAACTTTGTTGATGCAATGAAGAATGACATGCCATCTTTGTCCCATTGAATAGAATGCTCTGTAATCGCACCGATTGTATCTCCTAAATCAGCCGGATCCCCTGTAGAAAACACAGGTAGCATACTTTCATTATAATTGATTGGCTGTTGCATCATCGTATATGGCTTTTCCCCTTCAAACGTTAAAATGACACGTGAGCTTCCATTATCCTGCACTTCGTACTCATCCGTTAATTTTGTATGAGCCCAATCGACTGTTGGATAATAAACTTTGAACTCTGTGTTAACTATATCGGCACTAGCTGCCTTTTTTTCCTCATTTTCCGAAAATTTTTCTACCGCATATTCTTCCGCCTTATGATGTGCACCTAAATTGATGTCTTTAAATTGAATAACGACTTGTTCCTGCAGCTCTCCGTCTAGCACACTCACTTTTGTTGGCAACATCGTCTTTTTGTTGATCGAAATTTGTTGAACTGGTAATGCTGTACGATCGACATTTCGTGTAGCTAGCTCAAATATAAAGTTTTCTTCATCTTCTGTCATCACTACATTTTTATCTGCCAATAAATCTTCTGCTAAAGCACCAATTAAATACCCTTGACTATTTTGCTTCGGCCATTCACTTTGAAACTTATGTGTCTTACGTAGTGCTGGGGTTACGACAAATACCCCTTCTTCATTGCGAACAATTAACTGCTGCTCTGTCTCACCTTGTGGATTAACCGATACACGGTAAAAATCCGGTTTCGTATGCCATACATTGACATCATAAATTCTCGGCTCGTTTCCTGTTCGAACTTCCATAGATGCTGTTAGTTCGTAGCCTTTTGGATCATTCCACTTTTTATTGACATCTTCAATCACTTCTTCCTGCGTCACTTTTCCACAAGCCGCTAAAAAAATACAAAATGCGACAACTACGAGCAATCGAATGTTCAATGCTCCACCCTTTCCTTCATCTGTTCTCGATAAAACAGCATATGAAAGAAAGAAGGCATGTATGTATTATTGCATTAAGATTACTTGCGCAGCAGCTGTTGTTTTCGTATGTGTAATGGATATAAAGCCATTTACTTGTTCCCCATCAAAGAAGAGTAGCGGCTTACCGACTTCATCTTTTAATATTTCGATTTGCATCAGCTCGCAGCCCTTTCCAATTCCTGTTCCATTTGCTTTTGCGTATGCCTCTTTCGCAGCAAATCGCCCCGCTAAAAATTCAACTTTGCGTGCATGCGAAAGTGCCTCAAAAATAGTTCGTTCTCTTACCGTCAAAATGCGTTCGACAAATTTAGTTGAGCGTAACATCATTTTTTCGATACGTTCTAATTCGATTAAGTCTAATCCAATTCCTTTAATCATTTGAAGGCTCTCCCTTTCTTTTACGTAATATTCCAATGTATAATGAAAATAATTCGTTTTTTTATAGGACGTTATCGAGGTGAAATATGTTTATTCGTAGAGAAAGTTTTAAGCAATACATTCGGTTATACCCTGTTGTATCGTCACTCATCGCCATCAATTTAGTCGTTTATTTACTGACGTTAATCCCTGGCTTTGGTCGCAACCTTTTATATATGGGTATGAGCGTAAATGCTCTCATTGCTCAAGGTGAATGGTGGCGCATCATTACATCCATGTTTTTACACCTGGGCTTTACACATGTGCTATTTAATATGTTTTCCTTATTTTTATTTGGTCCTGAGCTCGAAAAAATTGCAGGCAAAATGCGCTTTTTAACGATTTACTTTTTAGCTGGTATTTTTGGTATTGCCGCCAGCTTTTTAATTGAGGATCCTACCTATGCAAGTGTTGGTGCAAGTGGTGCGATTTATGGGATGTTCGGTGCGTTCGCTGCTTTAGTCTATTACACAAGACATTTATTCCCTCAGCTCAAGCAAATCATCTTACCGTTAATTGTCGTTAGTGTTATTATGACATTTTTAATGCCAAATATTAATATTACTGCCCATCTAGGTGGACTGATTACCGGCTTTATTTTAGGTTTTGTCTATTTCAATCCGAAAAATATGGTACGTTGGCGCGAAAAAGGCATTCGACGTGTAAAATAAGATATGGGTGCGTTAAAAGTATTTCGACTTTTAACGCACCCATTTTAATGTTCATACCAATCTAAAATTCGCTCCACTTCCTGCTGTTCAATATGACGTACTGTAGCAGATGCTCCTGCCATCCCAGACATTACAACAATCTTTGCCGAGCCAATATCGCGTCGCTTTTGAAAGTACGTTTGACGCCCCTGTGTTACTTGAATACGCTTTTTCACCGCAAAAAAGGTAACGCGACTAATCATACGAGATGTAATCGTAATTTGATTGTCGTAAAGGGTATAGCCTGTTGTATTGAACTGCCATCTCCCTAATAAAAGAATCGGTATTATAAGTAAAAGCGACAATAACCCATACGGATAAAAGAAGTAGGATATCACTCCAACAAGCGGCACAAACCAAATAAAATCAATGCGATAGAAAAACGGCTGTGCTTTTTTTGGTGGCTTTACATGTGATGAATAGGCAAAATCATAATCCGGAAACAGTTCTTGCAGCGGTGTAAGCAACTCCTTTTTCGCTATGAGTGGAAACAAAATAATTTTTTTATCCGCCTCTCCGCTAAAACCGCCACCTGCACTTTCTACCGCAACCGAAGCAAGCCCTAATACTTGTTGAAAGGGGTTTTCAACAATCTTAATTGCCTGTACGCGATTCAACGGAATTGTCACACGCTTCTTTTCAATCAAGCCTCGCGTAATAATTAACCGCTCCTGCTCTTTTAATACCGTAAAATTATAATAATTTAAACAGGTAAAGCCAACTGAAATAATCCATGTTAATAGCAGGGCAAGGGCAATTAAAATCGCTACCACAATAAAGCTATATTTCATCAAAAACGCCACTTCATCATAAATTGCATCAAACGGAATAAACTCTGCAAATTGCGAAACAATGGCAAATACCCCGGCAAGCACTACACCTACACCGCTTGATGTTGTTGCAAGTAACAACAGCTCTGGAATTTGCATTTTATGTACGACCGTTGATGGCATTTCTTCTTGAATTTGTGGTTCGTTTTCTTCTATTGATGTTTGTTTATTTTTCGCCTGCTTCATTCGAATTTCAATTTCATCAGCCGCAGCACGTGTCACAGCCGTCAATTCTGCCTCTGCTTTTCCGTTTTTACTACCAGCTGTTTCTACTTGTACTTCCACCAGCTTAAAAATTCGGTGAAATATACCTTCTTTATAATTTAAATTTTGTATACGTTCAAAGGGTATATAACGCTTCTTTTTTACAAATAAACCATATTCTACACGAAGTTCGCTATCCTCAAACCAATAAACGAAGGTCCACCATTTAATTCCCCCATTGATGAGCGTCCAAAGTAACATAATGAATAAAATCATCAATGGTATGATTTCTGCAAAAAAATCCTCACTCCGAAAATCTAGATTAAAGTTAAATCCATTGGCTACTATAATAATGACAATGGGCACTAACAGATCCTTCAATGCCTTCACAACATTGATCAATACCGCTGCCGGATGAAGTTTAAATTTTTCGTTAGACATCATCTTCCGCCACCCTTGCTAATTCTGAAATCTTCATACGTAACAAATCTGCATCCTCTAGCTCCAACATCGGAATCGTATGAACCGTTGCCGCTGACGAAATCGAAATATTTGCCAAATTATATTTCTTTAGAATAGGACCTTGCTCGGTATCGACATGTTGTACGCGCACCATCGGAATTAATGTACGTGTCACAACAAATAAGCCGCTTTGAATTTCAATCTCCTGCTCACGTACTTCATAGCGCCAAATATTCCAACGAACAGTTGGAAAAATGATGATGGAACAAATAATTGATAGGACAACAGCGGCAATCATTACCCACTGAATCCATGTTGGCCAGTCAAATCGAACTGTTAGGAATATGGCCCCTGCTGCAAGTAATGCTAAAATCATCGTTTGAATCAATCCATACAAACGCCAAACTGTTACTGCTTTTTTTGGCAATTTGTATTGTGGTTGTGCTCTCATCTTTTACACCTCATTTTCTCTAACTAGTTCTACGATTTAAATCATCTTTTGTTTCACTTTATTTTACTATAAGACTTCCACATTTTTGAAACTTAACACAAATAATTAAGAAAAAACACACCAGCAAAATTTTGCTGATGTGTTTTGCTTTGTAATAAATTAGTCTTCGCGACGTTGACGAGGACGACGATCACGAGAAGTTGAACCTTCGCGACGTCCGCCACCATCACGACGACTTCCATCACGACGTTCGCCTCCGCGATTACCACCTTCGCGACGACGGTCTCCACCGCCTCCGCCACGACGATCTCCACCACGATAGCCACCGCCACCACGGTTACGGTCATTGCCACCGCGACCACGGCCACCACCATGAGAACGATCGCGACGCATTGGTAATGGACGCTCTTCTGTTAATGAAACAGGAGTTGCATCTGGCTCTTTTGTAATAGATTTGAGTGCAGCTGCCACTAAATCTAACGCTTCGTTATTTTCTAATAACTTCGCCGCTAATTCACGGTAGTTGCCTAAATCATTGTTTTGTACTAATTCCACTAACGATTGCATTGCATCTTCTTGTAAGCCTACTAATGCTTCCTCTGATGTTGGTGGACGTAAAGGCGTCATACGTTTTTTCGTAGTTTCTTCTACGATACGTAAGTAACCCATTTCACGAGGTGTTACGAATGTTACAGAAGTACCTTGTTTACCAGCACGGCCTGTACGACCAATACGGTGAACGTAAGACTCTGGGTCTTGTGGGATATCGAAGTTGTAAACATGTGTTACACCTGAAATATCTAAACCACGAGCCGCTACGTCTGTTGCGATTAAAATGTCAATTTTGCTTTCTTTGAATTGACGTAATACCGAAATACGTTTTGCTTGTGATAAGTCACCGTGAATTCCTTCTGCTAAGAAACCACGTAAGCCTAATGCTTGAGATAGCTCATCAACACGTCGTTTTGTACGACCAAAGATAATAGCTAACTCTGGTTTTTGAGAATCTAATAAACGAGAAAGTGCATCGAACTTCTCACGCTCAGTAGCTTTTACAAAGAACTGCTCAATGTTTTCCATTGTTAATTCTTTTGCTTTAATCTTAACGATTTCTGGGTCTTTCATGAATGTTTCAGCAATTTTGCGGATTGCAGGTGGCATTGTTGCTGAGAATAATAATGTTTGACGATCAGATGGAACTGATTCTAAAATCGCGTTAATATCATCGATGAAGCCCATGTTTAACATTTCGTCTGCTTCGTCTAATACTAACGTTTGTACTTCGTCTAATTTCATCGTACGACGGTTAATATGGTCTTGAATACGACCAGGTGTACCTACGATAATTTGTGGACGATTTTTAAGCGCACGGATTTGACGGCCAATTTCTTGTCCACCGTAAACTGATAATAATTTTACGCGCTTATCATAGCCTAATTTATAAAGTTCTTCTGAAACTTGGATTGCTAATTCACGAGTTGGGGCAATTACTAAAGCTTGGATATTTGGATTTTTAGGATCGATTTTCTCGATTAATGGAATACCAAATGCAGCTGTTTTACCAGTACCTGTTTGCGCTTGACCTAATACGTCACGACCAGCCATGGCAAAGTTAATTGTACCTTCTTGGATTGGTGTTGCTTCTTCAAATCCCATACGTTTAACTGAACGTAATGTAGACTCACTAATGTTTAATTCTGAAAAATTTGTCAAACTCTTCAATCTCCTTTTTCCTATATAAGTTGACAAATGGTTACATTTTCAGATGAAATGGCGGCAAAGTTCGAGCCATTATAAATGGAACGTTTCCGTTACTAAAAAATTCTCTCTACTTACAAAACGTAGAGTCTCTTATATGAAGGGAAAGCCCGGTCATTGCCGAGCGGTTCGATTCTACAGTTTCTTATTGGCAATACATAGTTAAAAAATAGAATAAAACCGTTATCAAAAAAAAGCACTCTTCACCTAAAACGCTTGAAGAGTCTTTGCACAAAATGTATCCATTGCTTTACATAGTCTAACACGGGACTTCTCGGTATGCAACGATTATGCTTTTTTGAAATGCTTTACACTAGCTAGCTGTCAAAAAATCAAAAACTTCCTGAAACCAAATTTCACAATCATCGCTATAGCAAATATGGTGTTTGCCCTGCTCAGAAATGTACAATTTTTGCTCGGATGCTTGAAGCAAATTTTGCAAATAAGCAGCTGTTGAAAATGGAACAATCCCATCTAATTTCCCTTGTACGATAAATGTCGGGCATTTTACGTTTTGAATATACGGTGCAGTTTTTTGCACAACACGTGTAAATTCAACTGTAGCCGATAATGGGACATGCTTAAACTTAAATTTATAGCGTGCAAATAATTCATTGTCCTCTAATTGATGATGCATAAAATCTTCAGCCATTGCACGAATGTCTTTGACAAGCTGTGTCGGACTAATATATTTTGCCGCCGCACTAAGCAGCACTAGCTTTTTCACCTGATAACGAATCGCTAAATACATCGCAATAACGCCACCCATTGAAAATCCAACGACGATGACATCATCCACTTTTTTCTTTAAATTTCGATAGGCAATTTCCGCTTCCATCATCCAATGCTCCGCCTTATAGCCCTTCATCGCCAATTCTTCCGCTTCCCCATGCCCTGAAAAAGTGGGAATGCTTACTTCCCATGTTGTACGCTGCTGAATAAAGTCTGCAAATGGCTGTACCTCATAGGGTCCTCCCGAAAATCCGTGTAGAAAAAGTATACCCGTCGACATCGTATCACCTACATTCACAAATTTTTGTTTATTATTCCCAGTAAAATAGTATAATTTATTTATTAATAAAAGAAAGGGAATGAATATGAAATCATTATCAATTGCCACGAAAATTAATGGCTTAGTCATCGCTAGTATTGTATTGATTGCACTTGCCGTTAGCTTCGGCGTCAATCAAATTGTAGAAAAAACATTATTACATACATATGAAGAGAATTTACTAAGTTTATCCCATAGTAACTACCAATATTTAGATACTTTATTTAAAGGAGACTGGCATGTCCAAGATGGCTCGCTATTTAAAGGGGAGGAAAACGTTGAAAATATGAGCGACGAGCTCGATCTTATTTTATCGGATATGGGCATCGTATCAACTATTTTCTTACATGATACCCGTATTGCCACGAATGTCAAAATTGAGGGCGAACGCGCTGTCGGTACAACAGCCTCTGAACAGGTTTCTCAAAAGGTATTAAGCGGCGAAACCTATATCGGAACGGCTGATGTAGTCAATACACCCCATTTAACGGTGTACACACCTATAAAAGATGCCAATAATCATGTCATTGGCATGTGGTTTGTTGGCGAATCCATTGAGACCATTGATACAGCCATCGCCACTGTCCAAAAAATTATTTTAACCATCATTACCGTAGTAGGACTATTCGCTATCGCTATTAGTATGTTTGTTGCACGTAAAATTGTAGCACCTATCAAAACAATTCGTCAGCAGCTTTACGCGATTTCTAAAGGCGAGGGTGATTTAACGCAAACCCTCCAAGTAACAACAAAGGATGAAATTGGAGACTTAGCAACTTCCTTTAATGACATGCTGGTAACCTTACGCGATATGATGAATGAAATATCCAATACTGCGGAAGAGATGACCGTGTCCTGCGAAGATTTATATGAAAGTGCCGCTCAATCGACCAATTTTACAAATAGTATTACGAACTCGCTACATGAGGTAGCAGACGGTGCAGTGACACAGCGTAAAATTACCGTGCAAAGCGAGCGGGATATTGATTCCTTACACGATAATATTAATCAAATTGGACAGGCTGTGGATCTTATCGAACAATCTACAATTCACACATCAAACCAAGCAAGTGCTGGCAATGACGCCATCCAAAAGGTTGTCGCACAAATGGAATCCATTCGTGGGTCTGTTTTAGAAAGTGAAAAGGTAATTCAACAATTAGGTGAGCAATCCAATGAAATCGGCTCTATTTCAGATGTCATTACAACGATTGCGGATCAAACGAACCTACTCGCCTTAAACGCAGCCATTGAAGCAGCTCGTGCAGGTGAACATGGTAAAGGATTCGCGGTCGTCGCCGAAGAGGTACGTACGTTAGCAGAGCAATCAAAACACTCCGCTTATCAAATTACAGAACTGATTGCAGCGGTTCAATCGAATACAGAAAAAGCCGTTCATATGATGTCACAGGGCTCACAAGAAGTGACTTCTGGCATTCAAGTTGTTAGCAATACCGAACACGCCTTCTCTGCCATTCATGACGCCATTCAATCCGAAAATGTTCTATTCAAACAAATTGTACAACTGACAGATCAAATTGAAACAAGCATTCAAAGCATTCATGAGCTTACATTGAAAACAAGTGCCATTGCTGATCAATCTGCTCGTAAAGCTACACATACAGCCGAGCTTTCAGACCAGGAGCTCGCTGCAATGGAGGAAATTACAGCTTCTGCAAAATCATTAGAGCAGGCTTCTGAAGGCTTATCCAACCTCATTCACCGCTTCAAATTTTAATAAGCAAAAAGGTGTGGACCTAACAGCTAAAATGCTGCTGGTTTCCACACCTTTTTATCATTTATTGCGCTACGCCTTGGATAATCGTTTCAAGCTTCATACCGCGCGAACCTTTTACTAAAATTAGTGTATCGTTCGTTGCTTGTTGTTTGATTGTTTCAATAATCGGCGCATAATCTGTTTCTGAATAAATAAGACGTTGTGATTCAAATTGACCTTGTAGCTTTTCATATAACCATTTCATACGTGGACCATATAAGCATACATAGTTCACATCACCCATTTTGATATGTTGAGCGATTTTTTCATGCATTTGTTGCTCCTCATCGCCTAGCTCTAGCATATCTCCTAGCACTAACCATTTGTCACTGCGAATCGATGTTTGATTGACAAATTGAATGGCTGCTTGCATGCTGGTCGGCGCAGCATTGTAGGCGTCATTAATGAATAGCACCTCGCCTACAGGAATTAGCTGCATACGCATATCCGTTAACACGACCTGCTTTAATGCCGCGCGAATTTGCTCATCCGTTAAGCCAAGTGCCTTACTGACTAGCATTGCATTTAACGTATTTTTCACCTGGTGTTCACCGAGAACCGAAATAAAGAAATCCCCCTCGATGGCTCCTTCAACATGGAAATTGCTACCTTCAGCTGTTGCTACAATTTCAGAGGCCACCAAATCAAGACACGCTGCAAAGCCCACTGATTGCGTGCTTAAAGCTGGCTGCTTTGCCACAAGTTTTTGTAGTAATGGCTCATCCCCATCAAAGAATAATACACCGCTTTCATCTAACCCTTTAATAATTTCAAACTTGGCTTTCGCAATACCTTCGCGAGAGCCTAAATCTTGCATATGTGCTTCACCAATATTTGTAATAATTGCATAGTGAGGGCGTGCTAGCTTCGTTAAAAACTCAATTTCACCAAAACCGCTCATCCCCATTTCCAGTACTGAAATCTCCGTGTCCTCATCCAGCTGTAAAATCGTAATAGGTAAGCCTAATTGGTTATTAAAGTTACCGATTGTTTTTTGTACTTTATAGTATGGAGCTAGTGCGCTTGCTAAAATATCCTTCGTTGATGTTTTACCATTTGAACCCGTAATACCAATAAAGGTTGCTTGATGTTCGTTACGGTAGCCCTTCGCCATTTCCTGTAGCGCGATTTCTGGATCATCGACAAAAATTAATGGATAATGCTGCGGCGGATTCGGTTCATCACTCATCCATAAAGCAGCCGCTGCCCCTTTTTCAAATGCTTGCTCCACAAAGCGGTGACCGTTTACAGCCTCTCCGCGAAACGGAACAAATAAGTCCCCTTTTTGAATCGTGCGCGTATCAATGGACACACCTGTAACAATGGTATCTGGAAATGCTTGATTTTCAATGTTTAGCCAATTTGCTAGCTGTTGTAAATTCTTTTTCACGGTTTACCCCACTTAGTCTTTGTTGTATTGAAGTTGTTGTTTTTCTTTATAACGTGCTACTGCAAGCTCGATTAATTTTTTGATTAGCTCTGGGTAAGGCACATTTGTATGCTGCCATAATAATGGATACATACTTACCGGTGTAAAGCCTGGTAATGTGTTCACTTCATTGATAAAGATTTCATTATTTGCTGTCACGAAGAAGTCTGCACGTACTAGTCCTGCTCCATCAATGGCCTTAAATGCTTTTTTCGCCATATCTACTAAGCTCGCATAAACTTGCTCTTCTAATGGAGCTGGAATAATTAACGCTGTTGAACCATCTTTATATTTCGAATCATAATCATAAAACTCCGTCATTGGCTTAATTTCACCAGCAACAGATACTTGTGGATTATCATTTCCTAATACAGCTAGCTCAATTTCACGCGCGATTACCCCTTGCTCTACAACGATTTTACGGTCATATTGTAGGGCAAATGCGACCGCTTTTTCTAATTCGGTAGCATTGGAAGCCTTACTTATTCCGACACTTGAACCTAAGTTTGCTGGTTTTACAAACATCGGATAGCCTAATGCTTCTTCACATTTTGCTGTATAGCCTAGCTTATTGCTTTCCCACTCACTACGAATGAAATGGACATAGGGCACTTGCGGTAAGCCTGCCATTTCAAATAATTGCTTCATCGCCACTTTATCCATACCAGCAGCAGAACCAAGTACACCGTTACCTACGTAAGGAATATTTAAGACTTCTAAAAAGCCTTGTACCGTACCATCCTCACCATTTGTACCGTGTAATAACGGGAAGATTACATCAAATGGATTTTCCATATGTGCCGTTACAAACTGCATAATATTATTATCAGATTGCTCTGATGTGGCTGTAAATTGTAATTGTTCGATTGATTGTGCGGCTTCTGTTAGTTGAGGTCCCACGCGCCATTCACCATTTAATGTAATAAAAATCGGAAAGACTTCAAACTCGCTAAAATCTAAAGCTTGTGTAACTGCCTTCGCTGTCGACAGTGATACTTCATGCTCGGCAGATTTGCCCCCATATAATAAACCGATTCTTTTTTTCATTTCTTTGACCTCCAGTTTTCACTCATTACGAGTGTATCATTTCCCTAAAACGATGCGATCGAGCATTCGTCATAAAAAACACCCACTGCCTATTTTGCTGTGAGTGTTAACTAATTTGTATTAATTCATCATAGCCGAGTTTTAAAATTTCATTTAAGTCATCCCATACTTCATCTGGATAATCATAGTCACTAAGCATGCGAACTTCGACTCCATAATGCGCATGAGGCTTATCTAATTTATATAGTGACAGTAACGCGCCTTCCTTCACATATGGTCTATATAATCGTAATGTTGAAGGATCTATTGTTGGAAAATTATTTTTACTTTTTCTTCGCCAAAAACTTCCCGCACCTTCTTTTTCCTTAATCATTTGATTAAACAAATTCGACACGAGCAGTTCAGAATCCCCGATGAAACGATAATAAACTTTCGTCATTTTATCTGCAACGGATGAATAATACATATAGCGGTTTTGTAATTTATTAAAGAATGGTGTCGCCAGTGGCTCACGCTTATGACTTAAATAGAGCAGTTCAGCCTGTTCAAAAGGTGTTAGTGCATTGACATTTTTTTCAGATGCAAAATCAACCCAACATAGGTCCTGTTTTAAATCACTTTCTTTTTTCAAAAAATCGGCCATATCTTCATTCGTTACAAAATCGAATTGTGTATGCATATTAAACGAGCCATCTTCGTAAGCGTGCTTTAACAGCAGAATATTTTTCATCGGCTCAACAGAAGTAATAAACTGCTTCACCGTTAACCCACTATATACGACAAAATGTTCAACATCGTTCATATGTATATAGATATGATGCATAAAATCTTCTGCTGCTTTCATTTTTTTCGCCACGAAATACACGCTCCTTTAATACGAATAATAGATTTATTATATGACTTCTTGTGCAAATTTGAAACATTTTATCATTCGTTTCGTCCAACTTTTAAGTTAGAAGAAGTTCAAGTATTTTTTCAAAGAATATGATACAGTAATTAAGAAAAGTGCATTCGCGCCCTTTTAGCTCCGAGTGGGCAAAACGCCACGTCCATGTGGCATGCCCCCAATGACTCACATCGTGTGAGCCTGTGGCATTGGAGGGCCCGACTAGAAAGTAAACGCTTCACCACTTTCCACGGCGGGATTGAAATGACCGAGGAGCTGGCGCGAATACCTAGAAATTTTAAAATGCTTTGTCTTTTGCGTTTATTCTACTTTACATAAAGTAGCGCATCAATTCAATGAGTAGAGATACTTACACAAAGTAGCATCAACTAATAAATATTTATGATAGATACAAAAAACACAGTCTTTATTTTGTTAGTATCTTAAGCCCCCATTGGGTAATTAAAAAATATAAGGTGAAACGATATGGATACAAACAATTATAATTTTAATAAGCGTTTCGATTGGCCGCTTACCATTATTTTATTTTTATTTTTAGGGGTTAGCCTGCTTGCCATTGCATCAGCTCAAACTTCAGGGCAATATGGCGAAAACTTCGTGCTCAAGCAAGCGATTAACTATGTGATTTTTGCCATGATTGCCGGGGTTGTCATGTACTTTGACCCCGACCAATACAAAAAGCTCGCCTGGCCTCTTTACGGTATCGGTCTTGTGCTTTTAGTTGCCGTAGTAGCGATCCCTCCTTCATCTGGAATTACTGTGGAACGAAATGGAGCACAAAGCTGGTTCCAAACACCTATTGGTAATATTCAACCTGCTGAATTTATGAAGACGTTTTATATTTTAGCTGCTGCCTACTTAATTAGTAAGCATCATGAAAAAAATCCGAACAAAACTGTTAAAACCGATTTTATGTTACTCGGTAAAATCGCATTAACATTAGTCGTTCCTTTAGCACTTATTATGTTGCAACCTGACTTAGGCTCCGGTCTTGTATTTATTGCCATTACTGCAGCACTTATCATCGTTGCAGGAATTACATGGAAAATCATTTTACCACTATTTGGTGGGACAGCTATAATTGGTGCTTCCCTTCTTTGGATGGCACTGTATATGCAAGATTTCCTTGAAAAAACATTTGGCTTCGAACCCTATCAATTTGCACGAATTTATTCTTGGATAGATCCCTATTCTTATTCTACATCCGAGGGCTATCACTTAATTACCTCTCTAAACGCGATTGGCTCTGGTGAAATTTTTGGAAAGGGCTTTATGTCACGTGAAGTATATGTAGCTGAAAACCATACCGATTTTATTTTTGCTGTCATCGGGGAAGAATGGGGCTTTATCGGTGCAAGTGCCGTTATATGCTTATACTTCTTACTCATTTATCATTTAACCAAAACAACACTTCTGTTAAAAGATCCGTTTTGTACGTATGTTTGTGCTGGAATTATCGCGATGATTACGTTCCATGTCTTTGAAAATATCGGCATGACGATCCAATTATTACCGATAACTGGTATTCCACTTCCTTTCATAAGCTATGGGGGTAGTTCAATGATGGGGAATGCGCTCGCAATTGGTCTAGTCTATAGTATGAAATTCCACTACCGCACATACATGTTTACAGCAAATGATGCAGATGATGAATAAAAAACAATATAAAAAGCGACCGCAGCCAAACGCTTGGGTAGTGACCCCTTAAAGTTAGAGTTTTTATTATGCAGCTAATTGGCTGGCATGCGTTCGATATTGTATCGGACTCATGCCGGCCAGTTTTTGTTTAATACGCTCGTTGTTATAGTAGTGAATATATTTTTCAATTTTCTTTTTTAACACGTCATATGAAACTAATTCTTCTCCGTAATACATTTCTTGTTTGAGTAAGCCAAAGAAGTTCTCCATTGCCGCATTATCTGCACATGTTGCTTTACGAGACATGCTTTGGAAAATCTTGTTCTGCTTTAATGCTTTGACCCATTTTTTGTGTTGATAGTGCCAACCTTGATCGGAATGGATGGTTGTTCGATATTCTGCACGTTCTTGAATGATTGGAAGAGCTTGTTTCAAAGAATCTAGCACAAAATCGAGTGTCGGTCGTTTAGACATACTAAATCCAATAATCTCGCCGTTATATAAATCCATAATTGGGCTCAAATACAATTTTTCATCATTTGTACATTTGAATTCTGTTACGTCGGTTACCACTTTTTGAAGGGCATAAGGGGTATTGAAACGGCGATTCAAACGATTTTTCGCCACTTTTCCAACCGTGCCTTTATACGATTTATAGCGTGATTTGCGGACGAACTTCTCACACTTCAAATTCATTTCCTGCATGAGACGCTGAACTTTTTTATGATTAATTGTGTACCCTTTCCCTTTCAATTCCGCATGAATACGACGATAGCCATATCGACCTTCATGTTTCTTAAACGCCTCTAAGATTAACCTTTTCCAGTCTTTATCTGAATCGGCCTGATGCATTTGCTTGATGTGATAATGATACGTCGCTGCTGGAATATCCACGCGTACAAGGACATCTTTTAATCGGAATCCTTCTGTTTTAAGTTCAAAGGCAATCGCTGCTTGTGCTTTTCGAGGAAGGCATTCGGATTCTCTCGAAAAGCCTTCAACTTTTTTAAGTACGCAACCTCTAGACGAAGCAGTTCATTTTCGCGTTCTAACTGCTCCTCACGTGACATTTCTTTTTCCTGCTTAGTTGAAATTGATTTTGGTTTTTTAGACATAGACGGGCGCCCCTTCACTTTTTCTAGCAGGCCCTCTATTCCTTGTTTTTGGAATATACTGTTCCAATTAGCGATTAAACTCGGGTTGTTCATCTTAAATTGAATCGCCGTATCTTGATAAGAAGCACCTGTTTGTTTCATAAAGTGTAATACATCTACTTTGAAATGAACAGAATAGACTTCATTTTTGCTTTTTCGTTGTAAACCCTCTTTTCCATAAGCTTTATAGGCAGTTACCCATCGTTCAATCACAGACTTAGATGGAATTGAATATTTTTTCGCTAACAACTGAAACCCCAATGGTCCTTTTAAATACTCCTTCACAATCTGTAACTTGAATTCATCGCTATATTTTGACATAGAAAAACACCCCAAAAGTTAGTTTTTTAACTCTAACTTTTGGGGTGCAGCACCTTGCGGTCGCTTTTTTAATTTTGTGCTTGCGGAGTTTGCGTTGGTGGTGTTAATACTTTTAAAAGCTCAAGACGCGATTTTGTAACTGTCGCTGTAACACCGACTTTTGCTAAATTGGTAACAATTCGTTTTAAATCTAATTCTTTCGCCATTCTGTACACCTCAAACTTTCCTATTGTCATTTATATAACGTATTTTGAATCTAAAAAGTTTCATTTTTAAAGGTCAGACCTTATACTTCTATATATTACCACAATCATTGTTGTCTGAATTTTTCAGATTTGTTACAAAAAAAATGACTCACTTATTTATTACCAATTAACCCCTCAATTAAACACACGGAATTAACTTGTAACTATTCTCATGTATTTCTTGCTAATTAATAATTTACACTATGTTCGCAGTAAAAACGATAGGTAAATTGCAAGAAAGAGTGTTTAACAAATATTTTAGGTGGAAATATTGTAAAGAGCAGGAACATCTTATCCTTAAAATTCGCCTAAGAATAAATAACAGCCGAGCTCAATATGATACATTACGTTCTTTCACATAAAAAAAGCATATTAGGAGGTGCTTCTTAATGAACCATTACGAAAAAAACATCTATGTTCCAAAAGAATTAATACATTTCCAGACTCGCTTAACACAGTCCGCTGAACAGGTCGCTATTTTAAATCCTGTTTTTCAACCTGCATTTTTGCAGGAAAGTAAATTTGCAGGACTTCCATTTTTGACACATGAGCTGGAACATCCAAAAGATGCACAGAACCAGTATATGCTGTTTTTAGCACAAATCAATTTTGAAGAATTCCAGCTTGAACAGCCATTTCCTGCGGACGGGATTTTACAATTTTATATTTCTCAACAATGCTATAAGCAAGTTAATTATCATGCGCAATCTGGTCATTTCAAAGTACAATATTTTCCTAAAAAAACTCTGAATAAAAATTATCTTCAAGACTTTACGTATTTGAAAGATGCCAATTTAACTCATTTTCCAATTCAGCAGGAAATGAAGCTACGTGCGACAACACAATTCGAGCCCGTTTCGGCTACAGATTATCGCTTAAATGACTATTTCAATCCAGAAATAATGACGACTTCCATTACGTTAGATGATCGCTCTTTTGAAGATATTTATTTGGAAAGCTATTTGGCAGCCGAACATAAAATTGGGGGCTACCCCTATTTTATTCACGAGGATTTCCGAAAGCAGTCGTTTCATTTACAGTATTATGATACATTACTACTGCAAATTGTATCGAATGATGCACAAAACATCATGTGGGGTAACAGTGGTATTATTAGCTTCTTCATCAATTCTGAAAAACTAGCGAATCGTGACTTTTCTGATATTTACCTTCATATGGATGAATATGAATAAACAATCCATTTTCACACTCGGTATACAAAGGACCGAGTGTTTCTTTTTGCGTTCCATTCGTTTACGATATAATAACAAACACGTATATACTATTAAAAAAGTAGGTGAACTTTTTGAGCGCAATTATTGAAAATTACTTTCTTGTTCCAATCACCCTCTTCATCAATATCATCTTTGCGATTACTGTCATCTTTTTAGAGCGCAAAAAACCTTCATCCACATGGGCTTGGCTACTTGTCCTTTATTTTTTACCATTTGTCGGGTTTTTTCTCTATTTACTATTAGGTCGACAGTTGCGTAAAAAACATTTATTCCGTTGGGATGGCAAAAAGGATATCGGTATTGACCGTCTTATTAATTATCAAATCGAAGCTATTAAAGATGATCAGCTCGACTATCGTACGGATCACATTAAGGACTACAACCATCTTATTTATATGAATTTAACAACGAATAATGCTGTCTTAACTCAAGATAATGCTGTACATATTTTTGATGATGGTGCCGATAAATTTGAAGCACTCATTAAAGATATTCTTGCAGCTAAAAATCATATTCATATTCAATATTATATTTTCAAGCTCGATAATTTAGGTCAACGAATTTATAACGCGCTATTAAAAAAAGCAAAACAAGGGGTAAAGGTGCGCATTTTGTATGATGAAATGGGTTCACGTGGCGTACGTAAACGTCATTTTAAGGAGCTCCTTGATTTAGGTGGCGAGGTAGAAGTATTTTTCCCATCGATTTTACCGCTAATCAATCCACGCTTAAATTTCCGCAATCATCGAAAAATTGTCGTCATTGATGGTCGGATTGGCTATATTGGGGGATTTAATGTAGGGGATGAATACCTCGGATTGTCTGACCGATTTGGTTATTGGCGTGATACACATTTGCGCATTGAAGGAAGCTCTGTACATCCACTACAAACACGCTTTATTTTAGACTGGAATCAAGCAAGTGCTAAAAATGATATTCAATATGCCGAGCGTTACTTCCCAATCATTCCGCAAAAAGGCACGGCTGCATTACAAATTATTTCAAGTGGGCCTGATACAGACTGGGAGGTCATTAAAAATAATTATTTACGCTTAATTAGTAATGCAAAGCGTTATGTTTATATTCAAACACCGTATTTTATTCCGGACGATGCCTTCTTTGATGCTATCCGGGTTGCGGCACTCGCTGGAATAGATGTGCGCATCATGATTCCAAATAAACCTGACCATATGTTTGTTTACTGGGCAACATATTCCTATGTTGGTCAGCTCGTTGAAGCAGGCGCAAAAGTATATCACTACGAGAAGGGCTTTATTCACGCCAAGATGATTGTTGTTGATGATGAGGTAGCCTCTGTCGGAACGGCCAATATTGATGTGCGGAGCTTTAGCTTGAACTTTGAGGTCAATGCTGTTTTGTATGACCGTCTATTAGCACATCAGCTTGCGGAAATTTTCGAGAACGATATTTTAGAATGCACAGAATTAACACATGAACTTTATAAAAATCGTTCGAATATCATTAAATTTAAAGAGTCGATTTCTCGTTTGTTAACACCAATTCTCTAAAAAAACGTGTGGAAAGTGATCACTTTCCACACGTTTTTTATTCTAACCCTAAATATTCTTCTAGCGTAACACCTGAGTTATATACTTTCGTTGCTAAGTCACCCTCTAAATAGCGGAAATGCCATGATTCATACATAAAGCCTGTTATCTCTTCTTTCCCTTGTGGGTAACGTAAAATAAAGCCGTACTTGTGCGCATTGTTAACAAGCCATTGTCCTGCCTTGGATTCTCCAAAGGCACTTGTGAGCCATAAATCCTCGCGTCCCTTTTCTCCAATATCAAATGCTAGTCCAGTCTGATGCTCTGAATAACCAGGGCGAGCACTGTAACGGTCTGCTGCATCCTTACCATCCTTTGCTACATAGCGATCATACAGCGTAGTTTGGTATTCATAGGAACGGAAGCCACTAAATGCTACTAGCTCCAAGCCTTCTTCTTTTGCTGCTGCAGCCATTTTGTCAAATGCTGCTTTTGCTACTGGATCCTCACCCTTATTATACGTTGCTGGCAATGGGTTCTTTTTATTTACAATCATAACCCCTTGGACATAGGTAGGCTCAGTCGGTGATTGCTGCTCCTCTGGATAGCCATTGACCGTTTTTGGCTCCGTTGTTGGTGGCTCTGTCTGCGGTGTAGATTCTATTGGTTTCTTTTCAATAGGCTCTTTTGGTGCCTCCACATCATTTGTTTTGGAACTAGAATTATCCACTCCATTATTATTCGGTACCTCTTGTTGTTGTCCATCTTTAGCATTATTTTGCGATTCAGAAGATTGTGCAGCCTCATATTTATAATAGACTGAGCCTAAAATCGCGATTAATAAGACACATGAAATCGACACAATGACGACAAGAGGGCTCTTTTTTTGCTGTTTTGAGTTCATTATTATTCGCCTTCTTCTTTTAATCTTTTTTATCCATTCAACATAACGATAGCCACTAACACCGATAAGACAGCAAAAATGATAGACATTTTACGCATCCAGTTTGCTTCTTTATCATGTCCCTTTTCTTTAAACGTTCTTGAACGGAAAAAGTTTGTTAATGTAAACATTAATGTCATCGATAAAATTGCTGCATCCATGTTTTGTTTAATAATAAAAAATAGTGCCGATAAGCTTAAAGCGGCTACTAAAACAAGCGAAATTGCCTTTTCATACTTCTTCATGAAAATCTCCTTCTATTCTATTAATAGCATTCTTCATGATTATATACCAAAATAAAAAACCCTCCACCCTTTTGCCTCAATCATGCTAATAATTTGCATGAAAATGAGCGTGCTATGAATGGAGAGTTTATCTGATTAATTTTTGACACTTGCTATTTCTGCACAACATAATAATTAGATGGTTTGATACGCTACTTCAGCTATTTCAAAGCGGAAAAATTCATGATGCAATTCATCGCGGAAGTGTTTTGGTGTAACACCTGTGTATTTTTTGAAAATACGTGTGAAATAACTTTGATTGCAGAAATGGAATTGATCTGAAATGGACGTAATACTTTTATTCGTATGTCGTAAATAATATTGAGATTCTTCGACACGGCGCACATTTAAATATTCTACTAGCGTAATCCCTACATGCTCACGGAAGATTCGTGATAGATGGCTCGTGCTAATATGGAAATTCGCTGCAATACTCTCAACTGTCAAGTCATTTTCAAGCTCGTCATTTATGTACATAATTACTTTGTTAACCGTTTGATGACGGAATGTTGGCTGCTTACGGTCTGCGATAAAGTAAACATAAAAGTCGATTAAATCATCTGCAAACTGTAAAAATTCTGCATCCTTCATTTGGTTATCTACCATATCTGCACAGGCTAAATTAAATGCAAAGGCCTTTTTTGAGGGCACTTGATTATCTAATAATTTACGTGCGACAATAGAAGATAAAATAATAAAATATTGACGTACCACTTTAATTACTTGTTTTCCAAAACGTAAAGTTAAGATATCAATAATATCATGTAAGGTTTTTTTCGCCTTCGAAGCTTCTAAATGATAAATTTCAAATAAAAGTTTTGATTCCAGTACGAAAAAATCCTCGATGCCAGCATATTGATTAATATGATCAATTTCCTGGAAATAGCGTTTTGAAATTGTTTCCGAGATTGAATGTTGATGTAGTTGCATAAATTACCCCATCTTTCTTCAGAATAGCTATTCTGTTTCTTGTTTGAAAAACTTTAACACTGTCTTTCACACATGCAGATAGAGCTGTTTCTCGCATCCACCAATCTACCTACATTTTTTCATAAAAATGTTAGATTACAATAAGCAATCTATACATAAGGTTAAATTTATTAAGAGAAATGATTATTTATACGATTCAAGAAAAACATCATACAATACTATGTTTTTGCATATTTATATTCGTAATATTAGTAACTATAGTGAATATTACCATATATTATATTTTCCTTTCAACCTAAATTTAACAATTTTTATAGTTCGAAATTATCATGACAACCTGCATTTCCCTAAAAATAGATGTTAATTAGACCAAAAATTCTTGATTTCATGCACTCTTTCATGCATAAAGCTTTGTTATTATTATCCAAATGATAATTACCAAATTTTTCACTTTACTTTGTCAAAGATAACTTTTTACTAATAAAAAAAACTTCTTAACCTAATTTCTTTAAATATGTAGTAAAATAGTTCATAATTGTATAAAATGCTTATAAAGAGGTGTTAGAGAGTGGATCCAAGACAAATAGAAGAAATTATGGAAGTCATTAAAGAATTTTTCCCGGAAAATACGTCAATTGCTATTTCAGACACAAATGAGTATATATACTACCAACCTAGCAAAAAGGTAGATTTAAAAATCAAACCTGGCGATCCGATTAAGGAAGGTTCAACGGCTTATAAAGCGTTAACTTATGGTCAAAAAATAAACTCATACATCGAATCAGATGTGTTTGGTGTTCCATACTACGGTATGAGTATTCCCTTAATTGAAGAGGGTGAAACAAAGGGCGCAATCACAGCCATTTTCCCTCAAAAGCCTTCACCATTTTTAACAAACTACATTACCGTTAAAATCGATGATTGCTGGTACCCAATTAAACATAACCAAGTAATTTATCTTGAAACTCAATTACGTAAAACATTCGTAAAAACAATGCACCGAGAAGGTTATCACCGCTTAAACTTAAGCGATTTAGAGCTATTTTTAGCACCAGATTCCTTCATTCGTTGTCACCGTTCATACATTGTCAATATTGATTTCATCGATGAAATTCAACCAGATTCTCATTCAACATTTTTATTAATTATGAAAGACGGTACGCGCATTCCAGTTAGCCAACGTTATGCAAGTTACTTCCGTCGCTCATTAGGCTTCTAATAGACACAAGGCGATTTCTCATTTGAGGAGTCGCTTTTTTCAGTTCATTAGTTAAATAGTTAGTCTTTTTACCCTCTTTTTTAGTCGTTATTGCATATTTTTGCTACACAGCCCTTATTTTTTGCATCCACCATTGCGGTTAATTTGTCGAATTTGTCGTATTTTATCTCTAAATAACGTTTTTTAAGCGCTTTTTTACATTACGTGAAGAAAGTGTGACAATATGGTGATACTATTAACGTAACTGCCACTGTATTCAATGGCGAAAAAAACAGAAAATTCTAATAAAATTTTCTAATTGCTCAAACCATCATAAAAACTTTTTAGGGGAGGATTTTTTAATGGATCCACGAGTTGAGAAACGTTTAGGTTTAAAAGAATTAGCAGGTAAAATCATGTCTGCTCAAGAAGCAGCCGCTTTAATTGAAGACGGTTCAGTAGTAGGGATGTCAGGCTTTACTCGCGCTGGGGACGCGAAAGTTGTTCCTATGGCATTAGTAGAGCGCGCTCAAAACGAAAAATTCAAAATTGATGTATATACAGGGGCTTCATTAGGTCCTGAAGTTGATAACCACTTAGCAGCTGCTGGTGTTATTAACAAACGCGGTCCTTTCCAAGGGGACGCGGTAATGCGCGGTTTAATTAACAAAGGCGAAATTTCATACGTGGATGCTCACCTTTCTCACAATGCGGAGTTAGTACGTCAAGGTGTTATTGGCCCAATCAAACATGCAATTATCGAAGCAGTAGCAATTACTGAAGATGGTCAAATCATCCCAACAAACTCTGTTGGTAACTCACCGATTTTCGCACAATATGCGGAAAACATTATTATTGAGTTAAATATTGCTCACCCAGAATCATTAATCGGTATCCACGACATCTACGTTCCAGCTGAACAAGGGAAACGTGAGCCATTCCCGATTACTAATGCAGAGCAACGTATCGGTACAAAAGGTATTGTCGTTGATCCAGCAAAAATTCAAGCAATCGTTATTTCTGAAGAGCCAGATGCACCTTCATTAATCGTTCCTCCAGATGAGGAAACACAAAATATGGCAAACATCTTATTAGACTTCTTCCGTTCTGAAATTAAAGCGGGTCGTTTAACTAACGAGTTAATGCCATTACAATCAGGTGTAGGTTCTGTAGCAAATGCGGTATTAGATGGCTTTGCGAACTCAGAATTCGAAAACTTAGTCGTGTCTTCTGAAGTATTACAAGATGCGGTATTCAACTTAATCGACGCTGGTAAAGTAAAATTCGCAGCTGCAACTTCAATTACACTAACTGAAGAATTACAGAAAAAAGTTTATGGCAACTTAGAAAAGTATGCTGATAAAATTTTATTACGTCCACAAGAAATTTCTAACCACCCAGAGCTTATCCGTCGTTTGGGCTTAATCTCAATCAACACAGCGCTTGAGTTAGATATCTATGGTAACGTAAACTCTACACATGTTTCAGGTACAAAAATGATGAACGGTATCGGTGGTTCTGGTGACTTCGCTCGTAACGCTCGTCTTGGTATCTTCGTAACGAAATCATACGCGAAAGGCGGCGCGATTTCTTCAATCGTACCAATGGTTTCTCACGTAGACCACACTGAGCATGACGTAGATGTAATCGTAACAGAACAAGGTATTGCCGACTTACGTGGTCTTGCACCAAAAGAGCGTGTTGAATTAATCATCGAAAACTGTGCTCACCCAGACTTCAAAGAGCAATTACGCGACTACTACAACCGCGCTGTTGAAGCAACTGGTAACGCACAAACACCTCATATCTTAGAGGAAGCTCTTTCTTGGCATGTAAACCTTGCTAAAAACAAAACAATGAAAAAAGAAGTTGTAAAAGCTTAATTTTCTTGTTTACATGATAAAAGGCTTGTCTCGCATATGCAAGACAAGCCTTTTTCTTATTGTTGCTTATTGTATTCTGTAATTGTTCGCTGTGCGCCACCCTCAGATAAAAATTCATTTTCATTAATGGTTAATGTATCTGGGCTTGCTGCTGCTTCCGCTACATCTCCCGCTACTTTTCCAACCGGCTGCATTTCTTCATTCACTGAATCTGTATTCGCTTGGTAATTTTGCTTCGTGTCTGTCATAACCTTTGAGGCCTTTGTTTTTGCATCATTTAAAAAGTCCATTGCTTTATCACGATTTTCCTTTTTACTTAAAAAGGAAGCTGCACCCGCTAATAATCCTGCTACTACAACACCTTTACCTTTAAATTTAGCCATTGTATATTACCTCCTAAATCTTGATGATTACACATTATTTAGATTACCCTTTGATTTGCTTATTCAAACATTTTCAAAAACGTGATTAAAAAATGCGAAAAATGGGTATGCTAAATATATTACAGATTAAAGGAGTGTTGACCATGTTCCAAAATAAAGAAGTTCAATACAAAGGTGTTGAAGTATTAAGTTTATTAGGGGTGGCGACATTCCTAACATTCGTTATTTCAATTTTTATTAGCTAAAAAAGAAGGCCCATGAAGTGATACACGGGCCTTCCTTTTTTTATGCTTTTACATCATCATAGGCATCGCTTTTTTCAAACGCCGAAACAACATAACTACAAATGGCATTCATTTTCAAATTATTTTCACGCGCATAGTTTGCTGCTGTGTCTAATAATTTTTTGGCTACCCCTTGTCCGCGCAGTACATCAGATACATAGGTATGGCCCATATTCATAACCCCATCGCGCAAAACCCATGTAATTTCTGCTACACGCTCACCTTGTTGCTCATACTCAAATGCACCCTGATTATTCCCTTTGTCTCGATACGTAAATTCCATATTTCTCCCTCCTTGTTCCTTTTACTATAGCATATTCAGTAGGCAATCAAGCAAAAAAGCTCTCAAATTCGAGAGCCTTCTCTATCCATTATTCTTTTGAGAACCAAGATGACACCGTGTCGATTAAATTATTAAAGAAGTTTTTCACACTTTGCCAGAAGCCTTCATCCTCTAATATCGCACCGAATTTTTCATCAAATTTAGCAGTTAAATCAGAAAGCTGATCGGACCATTTACTAAAATCAATATTTAGGTTGCTAATGCGATCCATTAAATCGACCAATAATTGACGGTCTGCATCACTTAAGTTAATTTGGAATTTTGCCAACTGCTCTTCAACAATTTGTTGTACTTCTTCTTTTGATTCCGGTTTGTTTTCAGCAATGACTTGTTTAATTTGTGTTAACAATTCTGCTACTTGCTCATCTGTTACCCCTGCAGATTCAGCAAGTGATGTTGCTACAGATAATTCGTCGTTTGCTACATCTGTACGTTCGATATCAAGTGTTTCACCTGTTTTCGCTTCGTAGGCCTTATAAATCCCTACTAACGCCGAGTGCCCAGTTACTGGCTTTGGTGCAGCGATTTCAACGATTGCATCCTCTATACCGGCTGTTAACATCGCACTTGCATACATTTCTGATGTCACTTGTGTAATATTTTCTGGTGTAACAATACTAATTGTAAGCCCTTTTCCTTCATCCTGGCGTGTAATTTTCGCAGACGAGAACATACGTGAGCTTGGGTTTGAGTCTTTAATATATTTTGCTAAATCTTGTCCTGTAATGGTAATTTCGTCTACTTCGGTTTCCTTGTCTACGCGTAAAGCTATTTTCACAGTTTCCTTTTCATCCGCAGATAGGTTCCCACCATAAACAACGATTGGAACACCTAATTTTTCATTAATTGGATTTTTAGTTTCCGTTGTTGCAGCGAATGTGCTAACTGGCATTACGATTGAAAGCATTAAAACAAGCGCAGCAACTAGTGCGATCCATTTTTGTTTCATAATAATTCCCCCTTCGAAATATATATGCCTTTGCATGTACATTCCATTATTAATACGGTTAAAAAAAGTAAAAGGTTGCACTAACAATTGCCTTTTACTTTTTTCATCGTACAATATTATCGTTCGTTAAACAATTTCTGTCCAACCATCTTGCTGTATAATTTTTCTTGCCTTCATTAAAGTACCTAATGCACGTTTGAAAGCCCCTTTACTCATATTGAACATTTCTTGGATTTCTTCCGGTGTGGATTTGTCTCCAAATGGCATTTTACCGCCAACGCTTTCTAAATAGGCGAAGATTTTTTCAGCATCATCTCCTAAACGCTCATGCTTACGCGGTAAAAACGAGCCATTTAGTGAGCCATCTTCCTTTACGTCGATTATGCGCACCGTTACATCTTGACCTAAACGCGGCTCAGCCTTCATTTCAGATTGATGCACAAAAATACGGTATGGTGCTTCTACACCAAGTAAAAATGAGCCTACTGGTAATAAACGATATGGGCGAGCCGTAATCGTTTTATTGAACATATCTTCTAGCGCGCCTTCGTACATATCATTGACTTTTTCTTCTGTAATGAGACGACCAAATAAGTCGCCATTACGATCTGTGCGCAATGTCATGTATAAATGGTCACCTGGCTCTGGCCACACCTCTTGGATTGCCGGTAAATCCTCTGCACGTACGAGCACCTCGCGCGACGTACCAATATCACAATACGCGCCTTCTTTTGTTACCTTTAACACACGAGCCCAGCCATAATCTACCTCTGTTATATGAGGAATTGCGGTTGTCGCTTGTAAGTCCCCGCGACGATCTGTATATAAAAATACCTTTACTGTGTCACCAATTGCTACCGTTTCTACTACATCAGAAGCATTTAACGGAACTTCGATATCTCCGTTTGTTAAAATATAGCGTGAACCTTGCTCCTCTAATACCGTCAAACGAACAACTTGTCCTGATTTCATTAATTGATTCATTGATTTCTCCTTTTCCTTGTCAATCATTACATATTATGATTTGATTTCATTTCTTCTAGCTTCTTTGTCATTTGTGGCTCCTCTTCCAAGAGCTGCACAAGGTCTGCAATTCGATCGATTGAATTCCAGCTTAAGTGATGCTCGATGCCCTCTACATCTTCGTAAATTCGTTCTTCATCAACCCCAATTAAACGCAAAAATTGTTCCAGCAGCTCATGACGTTGTACTAAACGCTTACCTAATTTTTGCCCTTTTGGCGTCAATGTTAACCCTCTATATTTTTCATAGACTAAGTATCCATCTTTATCTAACTTCTGTACCATTTTCGTTACTGAGGAAGGTAGAACAGATAAAGCTTCTGCAATATCGGACACACGCGCATATCCCTTATGTTCAATCAATAAATATATTTGTTCTATGTGGTCCTCCATGCTAGGTGTTGGCATAACTGTTCCCTCTCTTTCCAATTGCTCCTTTAAGTGTACTACAATTTTAGACAAAAGGTTAACCGAAAAACCGTATTCGTCATGAAAAGAGACGATTCAAGTTTAAACGAATACTTGAATCGCCTCTTTTTAATTTCTATACTACTTTTAAACGTCGCCAATTATTTAATACTTTACCAATAGGCACGCTTAAAAGGATTCCTCATTAATGGCGTGGATTTCGACCAACGATATGAAGTGCGTGAATAATTTGCTTGTTAATCTCTTCAATATTTTCTGGGGTATTCAATTGTTTGAACACGGCATCCCTTGCCTTTTCTGAAGCAACATAGCGCGTAGGCAATGCATTTAGTGCAATTGCATTTACATCCATTTCACACTGCTCACAATGGCAAAAGGTTTGATACTCAACACCATGTAGAAGGAAGCTGACAAGCCCTCGGACAATTTCTTCGGTCACATTTATTAATTTAACATTTGACATCTCTATCCTTCGCCTCATTCGCCTTCTTTTTTATTCTAATTAATCATATAACGTTCTTATAAATAACTCAAGATTAATAGAATTATAATTGAAACTTGCTTACCGATAAGTATGGAATGGTAGTATTACATATTAACCAATTTAAGACGCTTTATTATTTTTTAATAATCTTAAAGCATTTAATATGACTAATAATGTTGCGCCAATGTCGGCGAAAATGGCAATCCATAATGTTAGCCATCCTGGAATTACAAGCAATAGCGCAACTAATTTCAATCCAAGTGCGAAAATTATATTTTGTTTAATAATCGTCAGTGTTCGTTTACTTAGCTTCATTGTAAATGGTAGCTTTGTTAAATCATCACGCATGAAAACAATTTGTGCTGTTTCAAGTGCTGCATCGGAACCAGCACCACCCATCGCAATACCAATATCCGCAGTGGCTAATGCCGGGGCATCATTGACACCATCTCCAACCATTGCGACAGAACCATATTGCTGTTGTAGCTCTTTAATCGCCTGTAGCTTATTTTCTGGTAGTAAGCTGGCACGAACATCGCTAATCATTAAACGGTCGGCAATTTTTTGCGCCGTTAATGGAGCATCTCCGGTAAGCATGACCGTATGCTCAATCCCACTCTTATGAAGTGCTTCAATGACGGATTTACTCTCTGAACGCACTTGGTCAGCGATTGATACTATTCCCAATACGCGTTCTTTATTGGCTGTCACAATTACCGAATGACCATTTGATGCGTGCTCTTCTATTGCCTTTGATAGATTTTGTGGAATAGCTACGATTGATTCAATCCAACTGACACTACCTACATAAATAATTTCATCCTTCACCGTTGCATAAGCCCCTTTGCCTGTTACAGATTGGAAATTTTCGGCTTGAGGGATATCAATTTTTTCATCAAAAGCTTTTGCTAATATGGCACGTGCTAACGGATGCTGTGATTTCTTTTCAACCGCTGCCATTTGAGCAAATAGCGTTCGTTCATCATAATTATTTGTCATGATGTCTACTACTTCAGGCTGCCCTTTTGTTAACGTACCTGTTTTGTCGAACGCCACCGCGCGAATATGACTAAGCTGCTCTAAGTACGCACCGCCTTTAATCAGTACCCCTTGTCGTGCTGCATTACCAATTGCGGTTACAATGGCTACGGGAGTTGATATGACTAATGCACACGGACAACCGACAACTAACACAGCCAGACCTTGGTAAATCCAATGTGCCCAATCACCTGTTACGAAACTCGGAACAATGGCTACCACTACCGCCACGAGCATAATCGCCGGCGTATAATATTTGGCAAAACGGTCGACAAATTTTTGAGACGGCGCCTTTTGTGCCTGTGCCTCCTCAACTAAATGGATAATCTTAGAAATGGTTGTATCTTCCACACGCTTTGTTACTTGAATTTCAAGTGCCCCAGCTTCATTAAGCGTTCCTGCAAAAACATGGTCTCCTACTGTTTTCGTTACCGGGATAGATTCGCCCGTTATCGCTGCCTGATTTACAGTAGAAGTACCCACCATTACAATACCGTCCATCGCAATTTTCTGACCTGGCTTTACGAGTAGTATATCCCCTATCTGAATTTGCTCAGTCGCCACTTCCATCTCATGAAAATGCTGGTCATGTGCGCGTTTGATCAGTGCTGTTGTCGGTGCAAGCTCTACTAATTGCGAGATGGATTGACGAGCCTTATTCATCGAGTAAGCTTCGAGCGCTTCACTAATTGCAAATAAAAACACGACAACTGCTGCTTCCTGCCACTCGCCGATTAGCGCTGCTCCTATAATCGCGATAGTCATAAGTGTTTTCATATCAAACTCAAGGCGTAGTAAGTTTTTTATACCCGTTTTAAAAATCGGATAGCCACCTACAACAATAGCAATGGCAAACAGACTGTTTACTAAAATATGCCCTTCTCCTAGTAATAGGCTCCCAAACAAACCTAAAATGACAAATACTAATGAAAAGGCTGCTAGTTGATTTTCTTTACGTTTGTAGAAGGGCACGGTTTGTACGACTTTACGCTCACTTGCTTTTGATACCTTTATGCCATCAAATGCACCCGCTGCTTCTAATTCGGCAACGGTTGCCTCACCGACTATCGTTAATTTTGCTGCACCAAAATTAAGCTGTGCGTCTTGTACGCCTGCAATTTCTTTTACGTTTTTTTCAAACTTTATCGCACAATTTGCGCACGATAAATTTTCCAATCTGTATTGCTCCGTTTTAACTGCCACATTGCTCACTCCTCCGAATGTTCATATGCTAATCGCACAATTTGGTATACATGCTCATCTGCTAACGAATAATACATAAGCTTTCCTTCACGCGTCGATTTTGCCAAGCCGTTCTCTTTCAAATTTCGTAAATGGTGAGAGGTCGTTGCAATACTGGCCTCAATGATCGTCGCAACATCACAAACACAAAGTCGCTGCTCGATTGTCAGTGCATATAAAATTTTTAAGCGTGTCTCATCCGATAACACTTTTAGCAATTTCGATACAGCCGTTAATTCGGGCATTTGTGCTTTTACTTGTGCAACAGCCTCATCATTGACGCATGTTACTTCACACACATCCTTCATCTAACTCACCTCATTCAAATTTCTATTTGAGTGTATTATATCGTATGCAGCAAAACATTCAAAGGTTAATTTGAATGAAAAAATAGCTCCTCTTTACCGTAAAGAGAAGCTACAGAGCGATAGTTATTCAGCTTTCAATGTTAATTCATAGCGTACATCCATATCACCATTTATTTTCGTTTGATGATAATGACCTTCCACCCAGTTTACTACTTGGTTATCATACCACTTTGATTTTACATGACCACTTTGCCCTGGACCTACAATATGTTGTGCAGATGATAAATCATTTAAATCCGCAACAAAGCGCCAGGATGCCCCGTGTTTTACATTACCATACCCATCCTCAGCTGCAGCCTGTACCGTAACACTAGATCCCCCTACAGCTAACTTGTCAGGATTTAAGTAATTGGCTAATAGATCAGAGGCACTTGATAATGGGTGATTAAATGTGAGCTTATTATAGCTACCCCATTGCCATTTTGACACAGATGTACCAAGACGATCTTCAATTTTTATTACAGCATCTTCAAAGGCCGTATAGACAAATTGATTCAATCCACCCTCGCCCTGTATCCATACCCCTTCATTTCCAGCGAAGGCATCTCGTAGCATTTGGTCGGTAATTTGTGATTTGGCGGGCATTAATTTATACATATCTGCTGGCATGGCATCTTCAAATAACGCTTTTTCCATGTTTTCAATCAAGAAATGATAAACAAGTGGTGCACCTTGCTCTTTATCATCATAGTATTCCCACTCTTCTAATAAGGAAATAACCTTTGCATACTTGCCCTCTGCATCTTGTTCCTTAATTGTTGCTACTAAACGAGGTAAAAATTCCTCGGCATGTAAGTTCTTCTGATCCATTTGCATTACTTTCATATAGTCTGGCGTCAATTTTAATTGCACACCTGTTTTTTGATCAATTGATGGGTTTTCTATCATTTCGACAATGCGCTCGTAGCGATATGGCTGTGCCCAAAGATTGGATAGATGATACGGGTAGTGTTCGCCAACGACTTCATTATTGGCCGTTGCAATATACCCCTCTTCCGGATTAATCACTGTTGGTAGCTCATCAAACGGGATATAGCTTTCCCAGCCATATTGTGAGGAGTTCCCGGGTACTGGCAATGCACCTGTACCTTGTTTACGAATGGGTACGATTCCGTTTGCTTTATAGGCAATGGTGCCATCGGTTGAGGCAAAGACGAAATTTTGTGCGGGTACTTTAAAGTCCTCTAATGCCTTTTCAAACTCTTTCCAGTTTGTTGCTTTATTTAAACCTATAATGGCTTTTAATTCTTGTGTAGATTGAAGTGCTGTCCATTGCATAGAAAACACTTCCTTCACCTCTGTATCTTTTAACATAATATTTGAAATAATAGGACCGTGACGTGTTTCTACTACTTCAAAGTCTACCGTTTCGCCGTCCTTTACTCGAATTGGCTCTTGACGAACAGTAGCGTCCTCCCATTTCCCATCATATTCAAATTGGTATGGGTTTTTCGGGTTTGGCACCTCAATATATAAATCCTGTACATCCGGATTGACATTCGTTACACCCCAAGCGATTTCTTCATTATGTCCTAAAATAATTCCGGGAATCCCCGCAAAAATAACACCGCTTACATTTTGCTCAGGTGATTGTAAATGCATTTGATACCAAATTGACGGCGTACTCAAGCCTAAATGTGGGTCATCTGCAAGTAGTGGCTTACCAGATTCCGTTAATTCGCCGCTAATTACCCAGTTATTACTACCATTAAATTCTGGCGGTAAATAATCTGGTGTAAATGCTGTCGCAATATCCGCTTCTATATTTAGGTTGGCTTCAATAATCGATTGTGCGTTTTCTGGGTACTCAACAAATAATTCTTTTGCCTCTTCTTCAGTAAAGTTTTGTAATGCCCAAGAACGGAATGCTTGCTGATTCCAGTTACCGCCTAAATCATAGGCCATATATTTCCCAATGGTTAATGAATCCAGTGGCGTCCATGGCTCCGGGGTATAGCCTAGTAGTTTAAATTCATACGATAACTTGCTTGTGCTCTTCACTTCTGCAATAAATGCATTCACCCCTTCAGCATACCATTCGAGTATTTGCCTCGATTTTTCGTCATAGTCTTCCCATGAAAGCTCTGCCGCATGACGTAAGCTAAATGTACGGAAGTATTTATCGGTTTCTACCGCAGCCTCCCCAATTACTTCCGCGAGCATGCCACTTGCCTGTCGACGTGCTAAATCCATTTGGAATAAACGATCCTGTGCTTGTACATAGCCTTGCGCGCGGTAAAGGTCGGCTTCTGTTTTTGCAAAAATATGGGGAACGCCTATCTCGTCCCTTGTTACTTCAACATCTTCATCTAGAATTTTGACAACGGTCTCCCCTTCAATGACCGGCTTCGAAGTTGCTAAGTAAAAATGGAGCCCTGCAAATGCTGCGCCACCTATTATAATAATGACACCTATTATCCAACTCAGAATCTTGACCCATTTACGCCTTTTTGATTTACTCACTTGTTGTGCCATAAAATCCACCCTCCAATTTCAATATTAAAATCGTTGAAAATTGATCGTGCTTCTTTACCCAACAGAATTTTCTATCTTACTCTACTTTAACTTTAAAAGAATCGGACAATGATCGCTCCCTAAAACTTGCGAATGAATCGCTGCATCTTCTATTTGTCCTACGATACGGTTGGATACGATGAAATAGTCGATGCGCCAACCGATATTACGTGCACGCACTTGATTCATATACGACCACCATGTAAAATGGTCCGTTTCATTTGGATGGAAATGGCGGAACGTATCCGTAAAGCCGCTTGCTAATAACTCGGTCATTTTTCCGCGTTCCTCATATGTAAAGCCCGAATTCCCGATATTCGATTTCACATTTTTTATATCCATTTCTTCATGGGCCACGTTTAAATCGCCACAATAAATGACCGGCTTCTTGCTATCAAGGTCCTTTAAATACAGCGCCATACGTTCCTCCCATAAAAGCCGCTCTGCTAAACGTGTCAAATCACGTTTTGCATTTGGAACATAGGCATTCACTAAATAAAAATCCGCATACTCCAACGTCAAAATTCGTCCTTCATCAGGAGCTACTTCATTTTCAATCCCGTAGCTTACGGATAGTGGCTCATGCTTTGTGAAAATGGCTGTTCCTGAATAGCCCTTCTTGACCGCCGAGTTCCAGTATTGATGATAGCCATCAAGGTGAAGCTCGATTTGCCCTTGTTGACATTTTGTTTCTTGTATACAGAAAAAATCCGCGTCCATCTCGTGAAAATAATCTAAAAACCCTTTCTTGACACATGCGCGGATGCCGTTCACATTCCATGAAATAAACTTCATAATGCTCTTTCCCCTTCGTCGTAGTATATGTATGAATAGAGGCTACTAGTAGAAAAATAGATTTCGCACATAATCGTACGAAATCTTATTTTTTCACCTTATGCATTTTGTTAACAATTGCCGCTCAAATATACACTCATTTTATAGGAATGTGTCTACCTATTCTTAAGCCTCTTCGCCGACAATTTTTACTTCCATTTCTAAATCCACATCAAATTTTTCCTTCACAACGCGCTGTACCATTTGAATGGTTTCGATGTAATCTTTTGCAGTTGCATTGTTTTTATTGATGATAAAGCCTGCATGCTTCGTTGATACTTCGGCACCACCAACGCCTTTGCCTTGTAATTCGCTATCTTGAATAAGTTTTCCTGCAAAATAGCCTGGAGGTCTTTTAAACACACTCCCTGCTGATGGATATTCAAGCGGTTGCTTTGATTCACGTTGGTATGTTAAATCAGCAACCTTGGCATCAATTTGCTGTTGCTCGCCTTTTACTAATTCAAATGTAGCAGACAGTACAAAATAGCCTTTTTTCGCAATAATGCTTTTACGATAAGAAAGCTCTAGCTGTTCATTGGATAGTACTAGCACTTCACCTTCCACTGTTACGACCGTGCAAGATGTGACGATATCTTTAATCTCACCACCGTAAGCACCGGCATTCATAGCCATCGCACCGCCAATTGAACCCGGGATACCACAGGCAAACTCAAAGCCCGTTAAACTATCTTCTGCGGATTGCTTTGAAACTTCTTTTAATAATGCACCGCTTTGTGCAAAAACAGTCGTACCCTCAATACGAATCTCATTTAATAGCGCAAAATGGATCACGATGCCACGTACACCGCCATCACGCACGACCATATTCGATCCATTGCCAAGCATTAACAATGGAATTCGGTTTTGATGTGCATATCGAATCACTGCTACTGCCTGTTGTTCTGTTTCCGGCATAACAAATACATCTGCATTGCCACCTAGCTTTGTCATCGTATATTTTTTTAACGATTCATTTATCTTTACATTCGTTGATGGAATCCACTGTAATAAATCATTTACCCATTGCTCAATCGTCATAAATCATAAATTCCTTTCCCTTGAAGCTTTGTATCTTTTCTAGTATCTGTTTTTAACGCAACATTTACAAGTAAAATACGATAGGCTAGAGCCATTTTTTTGACCATATTTCAATTTCACGAACGGCTTGCTCAAGTGAGAGTCCTTTGCTCGTCAAATTGTACTCCACGCGAATCGGTACTTCTGAAAATACTTTTCGCTCAACAATTCCCTCTTTTTCAAGCTCCTTTAGGCGTTCCGACAATAATCTGCCACTTATCGGTAACGCCGCTTCAATCGCATTAAAACGCTGCGGACCTTCTAATAATTGATAAATAATTAATGCGGTCCAACGCTTACCCACAAGTTCCATTGCCTTCGATAAACGTGGACATAATGCTGTTTCTTTCATTTTTTCACCTCATATTTAAACAAATTATGCATTTGTTCTATTTATAATCCATGTAATTATTTTAACACTTCTCTTCAATTACGAAAAGTAAGTAGCTTACTCCAAGCAAAATCCCATTGTAATCTAAAACTTTATATTCTATGATGGATTTAGAAAATTGTTACAATTAAGGGAGGGAAACTACATGGCAACTTATATAGTTGACGTATTCCATTCTTCTGTTAACTTTACAATCAAGCATATGATGATTACAAAGGTTAATGGAACATTCGATTCTTTTTCAGCTCAAATTGAAGCGAATGATATCGAAGCATTCGACATTTCAACCATTCGTTTTGATTTAGATGTGGCAAGTATTAATACCCGTGATGTTTCGCGCGATCACCACTTAATATCTGCTGATTTCTTCGATGCAGATCGCTACCCTAAAATTTCCTTCGTTCTAACATCTACAGAAGGAACCAATAATCCATATAAGCTTCATGGCAATTTAACCATTAAAGATGTAACAAGACCTGTTACATTTGACGTTACATACAATGGTCATGTAAAAAGTCCATGGGAAGCCGAAGCCTATGGTTTTTCTTGTACAACGGTTATCAACCGTAAAGATTTTGGCTTGGTATATAATGCGACACTAGAAGCAGGGGGCTTTCTTATCGATGAGCTTGTGACGATTTCGGTTGAATTGGAATTAGAACAACACAAACACTTACTACATAACAGTATTTGATACGCTTGACTATTACATTAGATTTCGTAAGAACTTAAAAAGGCCACTCGCTAATTTGGATGCGAGTGGCCTTTTCATCTAACCGACTATTATGCAGTTACTTTTGCTAATTTTTGAGCTGCTGCTTTAACATTTTCTAATCCAGCAGCAATGATGTTTTCTGCTTCTGCAGGGTTGGCATTGTGACCTTCGATAATTACTTCTTCTACTTTTTCCATACCATAAACGCCACCAATTACACTGTTCATGTAGTTAACTGACATTTCCATAGGAGCCATTTCTGGTGTTGAGTAGTAACCACCACGAGCATTTAATAAGATGTATTTCTTGTCTGTCATTAAGCTAATTAATTGACCTTGCTCACCATATTTAAATGAATAGCCAGCGCTATAAGTGTAGTCAATGAATGATTGTAAAGCTGCTGGAATTGTTAGGTTCCATAATGGGAAAGCAAATACAACTACTTCTGCTGCATCTAAAGCTGCACGAGATTTGTTCATTGAATCAACTGAAGCTTGTTCACGAGCTGTTAAAGCTTCACCGTTTTGTAATTTACCGAATGCATTGAATAATTCTTGACCGAAGTATTCTAAGTTTTCTTCAAATACGTCAAATGTTGATACATTTAACCCTTCAACAGTTGCTACCTCTTCCATGAAAGTATTATACATTTTTGTTGAAATACCGTCTGGACGGTTGTTTGCTTTTACTACTAATACGTTTGTCATTATATTAAAACTCCCTTTATTTTTTATTTTTAAATTATATATCTTTGTTGCGAGTATCTCAAATTCGAGGTACTTTTATATAATATAAGAACAACCGCAAAAAATCAATACGATTGCTCTCGGACTTTAGACTGAAATTAGATTTCGCATGAATCATCCGTGCATGTAGCACCATTACCACCCTGCATTTTTAATGGTTTACGTAAGCCCGCCTCTTGTGCTGCTTTTTCGATGGCTTGTTCAAACACTTCTTTTGGTTGTGCGCCTGAAATACCATATTTTTGATCAATTACAAAGAAAGGCACGCCTCGTACACCTAGTTGTTGTGCAACGGCAATATCTTGTTGCATCTCCGCTAAATAATCATCACTTGCTAATATGGCTTGCGCTTGTTCACGCACTAAACCAACTTCCTCAGCGATTTTTAGTAAGGTTTCATCTAGTCCAATTAATTGACCCTCTGTAAAATAAGCCTTTAATACGCGTTCTGAAAATGCTTTGCCCTTGCCTTTTGTTTCAGCCCACTTTGCTAAACGGTGTGCTTTCACTGTATTGGCATTTTTCATTTCATCGAAGTTAAAATTCAATCCAACTTCACTGGCACGGCCTACTATATTTTGCGTCATGTTTTTCACTTCTTCGATTGACATGCCGTACTTTTGTTGTAAGCTCTCATACACCGGCTCTGATGCATCTTCCTTCACTGTCGGATCTAGTAAATAACTTTTCAGCTCTACTTCAATAGCCTCTCCGTAACCTGCTTGTTCTAATACTTGCTCTAATTGTGTTTTACCAATATAACAAAATGGACACACATAATCTGACCATACTTCAATTTTCATTTTTCTCACTCCTTATCCACCTCATTGTAATGAGTTCACATTAAAAAGTACAATTAAGTGTACTTGTATAAAATACTGTTCAATGAATCATACTGAAAAATAAAAGGTGATTATTTGAGACAATCGCTCTGGCTATCTGACCAGCAACCTAGCTCTGCTCCATCTGTCCAACAGTCGATTACTTGCGACATTTGTATCGTAGGAGGGGGCATTAGTGGCATTTATAGTGCCTATGTATTAGCAAAACAAGGCTTTTCAGTTGTACTAATTGAAGGATTATCACATTTTGCCAACGGAACAACTGCCTACTCCACTGGCAAATTATCCACACAGCATGATTTAATTTATTCCAAGCTTTCGCTAGAAGATGGGCTTCTTTATTACAAAGCAAATCGTCAAGCAATTGAACAAGTTATGGAGCAAAATCCAGCGAGCTTTTCACGCGCTACATCCTTTTTATATAGCACCACGCAACAAGGCAAGGCGCAATTGATGGAGGAAGCGCGACGCTATGAACAATTAGGCATCCCTCATATCGCAACAAAGGAAACAGAGCTTGCACTTTCCGTCGAGCTGGCTCTCGGTATAAAGGACGAGGCACAAATTAACCCTGTCGCCTTTACTAATCACTTTGCGGCACTGGCTAAAAAGCATGGGGCACAGCTCTATTTAAATACACGTATTACAAAAATCGAGTTAAAAAAGCGCCTTTTGCTAACAAATTTAGCGCATTCTATACACTATAAAAAGCTTATTTTATGTACGCATTACCCCATTGAAGCTTTAAAAAATTTAACGATGCTCAAATTACAAGTAAGCCGTTCCTATTTATCCGCAACAAAGTGCAATGATTTACTTGAGGGACAATATTTAAGCATCGATCCATCCAGTCGAACAATTCGAACGGCCGTCATGGGGGAGGATTCTTATTTACTATATGGGGGCTATTCACATATAGTTGGAAAGCAATCTGATGTGAATTACTTCGGGTCCCTTCAGCATGAGGTGCAGACGTTGTTTGAACTACCGGCACCTAGCTTTTGCTGGGATGCACAGGACATGATGACATTTGATCAAATCCCATATATTGGGCAAGTAGACGAGTCCGATGATTCGCTCTATATGGCAACAGGCTTTAATAAATGGGGGCTGTCCTCATCACTTGTCGCGGGGCATTTGCTCTGTGATTTATTAAAAGGAATAAAAAATCCCACTAGCGCCTTATTTTCACCGAGTCGCTCGAATTTTGGGAAAGCATTATATTTTATGTTGCAAAACGGAAGCTTTATCGGGAAGGAATTTGTCAAAGGCTATGTAACCCGCCAAGATGCACCGCGCTGTACGCATTTAGGCTGTAAAACAAGATGGAATGAAGACGATGAGACTTGGGACTGTCCATGTCATGGCTCACGCTACAATAAAGACGGCCAAGTAATCGAGGGACCTGCTGTTTATCCGCTTGACATCAAAAAATCCGGTCATTCCAATTAAGGAATACCGGAATTTTTTTATTATTTTAAGCCTTCTGTTAAGACAGGAACGATTTGTTTTTTACGAGACACAACGCCTGGTAAAGCAATTCGACCATTAATAATTTCTGCACCAAAGCTTCGCGCTGCCGCTTCTGCAACTTGTCCTGCAGCGACTGCCGTTGAATCGTTATTTAAAATGTCTGTTACGACGAAGAAGAATAAATCTAACCCGTTGTCCGCTACATTTTTATTTAATAAGTTCACTAGCTCTGTTTGACGACTTAATACGTCCTCGATATCTACTGCGTTTACCTGCGCAACTGTTGCTTTGTATTCGCCAAACTCGAAACCTTTTGCGTCTAATGATAATAAGTCTTCTAATGACTTATCTGAAAGGTCTGCACCTGCTTTTAACATAGCTAAGCCGTATTCCGCTGCGTCAACACCTGCGATTTCAGCTAATTCTGCACCTGCTTTTACATCTTGCTCTGTGCAAGTTGGTGATTTGAATAATAATGTATCTGAAACAATAGCTGATAACATAAGACCCGCGATGTTTGCAGGAATTGCTACGTCATTTTCTTTAAATAATTTATTTAAAATCGTAGCCGTACAACCAACTGGCTCTGCACGGAAGTAAAGTGGGTCAGCTGTTTGGAAATTGGCAATACGGTGGTGATCGATGACTTCTGAAATTTGAACTTCTTCAATACCATCCGCTGATTGTTGGAATTCATTGTGGTCTACTAAGATTACTTGAGTTGTCTCGTCTTTTACGTTAGCGATTAAGCGCGGTGCTTCGAAACCAAATTTGTCTAACGCAAATTGTGTTTCATTATTCACTTCACCTAAACGTACGGCTTCTGCATCTACACCTACTTGTTGCTTTAAGTATGCATAAACGATAGCAGATGTAATTGTATCTGTATCTGGATTTTTATGTCCGAAAACTAATGTTTTACTCATGAGTTGATCCTCCTATATAAAATACGCTTCGATTACCATTTTAACATAACGCTTTATAGAGAAAAATAGAAGTTTTCTTGTAGTTTTTGTTTAAAATTTAATATATAATAATAATTTTTTGATATTTTTGATGTATTTGTTATACAATAGGCTTTGGAAATGAAAAGAAATGAGGAATTCCCCAATGAAGAAGATGGAAAGGAAATATATTCCATTAGCACGTTTTTTTGAAGCCTGTACGCAAAGTACATTTACTCTTACATATGATGAAATTCAAAATATTATGGGTCATGAACTACCAAACGCAGCGTATTTAAACGTAAGCTGGTGGAAAAAAACGAAGGCGCCTTCCACGCATTTTTTTGCTTGGATTAACTATGATTACTATGTAACGAATGTCAATTTAGGACATTCAGTAACATATTCATGTACCGAGCAAGATGCTATTAGTGACGCTAAGCCACAAAACACCTATATTACACGGCCTATTGAAGCAAATGATGCCCGTGCCTATATTAATTTACAAGAAGAATTATTCACACAATCTTCTTTTTGTTATTATCACCCGCAAGAGCGTAATTTAACTGTACAACAAGTACGTAAAACGATTGCAGATTGGCGCAAAGACAAAACAAGTACTGTGCTTCTTTGCATATACAATGGACATTTTGCAGGCTATGCCGCGCTTTTAGGCAATACAGCCTCTAAGACCAAGCATCTTGCACATGTACGCATCGCAATTCACAAAGATTTTCAACAAAAGGGCCTTGCTACCGTTCTATTAAAAGAGGCTGAAAAATGGGCTCGTACAAACACCATTTCACGTTTAGAAGCCAGTGTGACAACAACAAACACAGCAGCTCAACATTTATTCGACAAGCTCAACTATGTCAAAGAAGGTACACGTACACAGGCAATCAAAATCGATGACCAATTCGTCGATGAAATACTATACAGCAAGATTTTAAAATAGAAAAAAACGTAAAGGTCCCCTATAACCTTTACGTTTTTTCATTAGCTAATTGCGATGAGCTTCGGTTGGCTTCCAATTTTTTGTTGCTGTTTAAATTCTTCATATTGCTGTGGTTGTTGACTGACCATTTCTTCCACTAATACATGCAATAATGCAAAAATTGCAATCGTACATGTAGCGCCACCCTCCTGCGCAGATGGCACATATAAAACAACATCCGCAGGTTCATCGGAAGTTAATGGCTTATCACGAATCGCTATCACCTTTACATTTTTACGTTTCGCAATTTCTACAGTCGTTGCCACATCTTCATATTCATCATCCAAAGCAATCATGAACAATAATGAATGCTCATCCATCATTGCAAGCTGATGGGCAATTTTGTCTGCTTCATGATCGATTGAAAATACATTCTTTCGTTGCATATCTAAATTCGTATACATCCACAACGCAGCAGCTGCAGATTGTCTAAATCCTAAGAAATGAATACTTTTTGCGTTATGCAATAATTGAATCGCTTGTTTAACATCCTGCTCCACTAACTCATTAAATGTTTTTGAAATGCCTGCTAAATCTTGTTTTACAATTTGGGCACCGAGCTGATTTTTAATTTTTTTCGTAGGCAATGCCTTTTTTACAGCCGTCATTTCACCCTTATCAATCAAATATGCCTTTATTTGATCTTGCAAATCACTAAAGCCCGATAAATCCATCGCATAGCAAAAGCGAATCACCGTCGATTCACTCACATCTGCCAAACGACCTACTTCCGAAGCAATTTGTGTTGCGACCACATTCGGATTATCCATTACAAATTGGGCAACTTTACGCTGTCCTTTGGATAAACGAATGTATTTTCTTTTAATTTCTTCGCAAATACTCAACTTTCTCCCTCTCCTTTTCTCTAGCTCCATTCCATTTTCCTATTACCTATATGCTTTACTATATATGTGTGAAATTAATCCCAAAATAAAGAAGGCACACAATGCTGTATCAAATTGCGTACAAAATTCCTAATAATAAAAAATACAGTAACATGAATATTAATAGAATTCAACGAGTTTTCTGAAAAAACTTTAGTCAACTAAAGAATTGACGATTTTATGTAGAAAACTGACATGATTTCGTAAAGATTTAAAGAATACAAAAAGAATTATTAAGCATGTACTTTTCTTATAAAATTACTACGATTAAATATATTGTATATTTGATGTTTAAAAGGGCCCATTTCATGTAGAAATGAGCCCTTCAAATTAGAAGGCGTTATTGTAATTCCGTTTGCTTTGTTTCTTTGCCTAAGAATATAACCCCAAGTACACCAATGATAATAGCTCCACAGAAAATCGTGAAGATGTAGCTAATATCATACCCTTTGGCAAGTAGGGACCCTACTAATAACGGGCCAAAAATACCACCGACACGTCCGACCGCTGCCGCCATTCCTGCGCCTGTTCCACGCACAATGGCAGGATATTGCTCTGGCGTGTACGCATATAACGCGCCCCATGCACCTAAATTAAAGAACGATAAGAACATCCCCGAAATAAGTAATGTTGTTGCCGTTTCAGCACCACCAAATACAAATGCACTTGCCGCCGTTCCTAATAAATATGTAACAAGTACAAATTTGCGTCCGAATTTTTCGATGAACCATGCTGCCGTAAAGTAACCCGGCAATTGGGCCAATGTCATGATTAATACATATTTAAAGCTGGAAATTAAATCAAAGCCTTTTCCAACCATAACACTTGGTAACCATAAGAACATACCATAATAAGAAAATACAACAGCAAACCATAAAATCCACAGCATTAATGTATTGCGCGCGTATTTTTTATGCCATACTTCTGCGATATTTTGAAAAACTGAGCGTTTTTTCGATTCAGCTTTTACTACAAACTGTGGTGAGTCAGGTAGCTTCATACGAATGTAGATTGCATAAAACGCTGGTAAAGCTGTTAATAATAATGCCACACGCCAACCTTCAATTGGCCAAAAATCTGCTGGAATAACGAAATAGGATATCACAGCAGCAATTAACCAGCCACCAGCCCAAAAGCTTTCTAATAAAACAACGACGCGTCCACGTTCTTCTGCTTTTACACTTTCTGAAACAAGCGTTGATGCAACCGGTAGTTCACCACCAAGCCCCATTCCTACAAAGAAACGTAATAGTAAAAATGCTGTTAACGTTGTCGTAAAGGCGGATAAACCACTTGCCACAGAAAATATAATTAACGTCCACATAAAAATTTGTTTACGTCCGACTTTATCTGCTAATACTCCAAACAGTAGTGCACCCACTGCCATACCAATAGAGTTAATGGAACCGATCCAACCCATTTGGGTACTATTCAATCCCCAATCTACCGCAAGCGCTGCAATAACGAACGAAAGAATACCGACATCCATTGCATCAAACATCCATCCAACACCCGCAACGCCTAGTAATTTATTGCGTGATAGTGGCTGTGGTTGTTGTTGTTTTTGTTCGGTCATTTTACTTTTCCACCTTCCACTTGTCTTTACACTTGACTTAACGTTTTCTATCATACATTTATTTCGTAAAAGTGACAACTATTATCTAATTTATTGAATTGTATGGACAATTTATCGTTTCCTATTGAAATAGACATCTTATAGGTTTAAAATGTCTTGTATATAAAAACAACTGTTCATCTAGCGTGAACAAAAGGAGCTAATTTGTCTATGTGGAAAGGTCTTATCGAAGAATATAAACAATATTTACCTGTTACAGAAAATACACCTGCTTTATCTTTAAATGAAGGAAACACACCACTTATCCCTTTAGTGAACTTATCTAAAGAGTTAGGAATTGAGCTTTACGGGAAAATTGAAGGCGCTAACCCTACTGGTTCATTCAAGGATCGTGGCATGGTATTTGCTGTTGCTAAAGCCATTGAAGAAGGTTCAAAGGTTGTTATTTGTGCCTCTACAGGAAATACATCTGCGGCAGCTGCTGCTTATGCAACTCGTGCTGGCATCCAATCCATCGTCGTGATTCCAAAAGGAAAAGTCGCGCTTGGTAAACTTGCTCAAGCCTGCATGTATGGCGCAAAAATTATTGAAATTGACGGCAACTTTGATGATGCCCTTAATATTGTGCGCAAAATTGGGGAAACTACTCCTATCGCCCTTGTTAACTCAGTTAATCCATACCGTATTGAAGGACAAAAAACTGCGGCCTTCGAAATTGTTGATCAGCTTGGGCAAGCACCAGACTATTTATGTATCCCAGTAGGTAACGCAGGAAATATTACAGCGTACTGGAAAGGCTTTAAAGAATATAATGAAGCAAAACAATCAGGTCTTCCTAAAATGTACGGCTTTGAAGCAGAGGGTGCTGCAGCCATCGTAAAAGGTGAACCAATTGCTAATCCAGAAACAGTCGCAACAGCAATTCGTATTGGGAATCCTGCAAGCTGGAAATTCGCTGAAGCTGCACGTGACGAATCAGGCGGTATTATCGATTCTGTAACAGATGAAGAAATTTTAGCAGCCTATCAATTAATCGCAGGTCGTGAAGGAATTTTTGTTGAGCCAGGCTCTGCTGCATCATTAGCAGGTGTGATTAAATCTGTAAAAGCAGGGAAAATTGCTCCTGGTAGCCGAGTTGTTACGGTATTTACAGGTAACGGCTTAAAAGACCCTGATACAGCGATGAATGTTTCAACTGTTGACCTAGTGTCACTTCAAAATGATGAGCAAGAAATCCGCAATTACATCGAAGGCGTATTCAATCTATGAGTAAATGGCAAATCAAAGTCCCTGGTAGTACAGCAAATCTAGGACCTGGATTTGACTCGATTGGACTAGGGCTTTCTCTTTACTTAACATTAGACGTAACATTACAAGGCAAGTGGGAATTCGTTCATATTGGTGAACATGTTCCTGCTGATACAACAGTTGAAACACATTTAATTTATAAAATCGCTCAGCAAGTAGCCGCACAGTATCATGCAAAGTTAAAGCCATGCAAAGTGGAGATGACCAGCGAATTACCACTTGCACGCGGTTTAGGTAGCAGTGCTGCAGCGATTGTTGCGGGAATTGAATTGGCCAATCTTTTAGGAGATTTGAACTTAACGACACAAGATAAGCTCGATATTTCTTCGCAAATTGAGGGCCATCCCGATAATGCAACCGCTTCTGTTCTTGGTGGTTTAACGATTTCTTCAATGAATGAACAAGGGCAGGTCGATACCCTGCATATTCCAGAAGTAGATGCAGCCTTTGTCGTGTTCATTCCAGATGTGGAGCTCAAAACAGCGGATTCACGAGATGTTCTACCACAGGATTTCAGCCGTGGCTATGCGGTTCGAGCAAGTGCTAATGCAAATATGCTCGCCGCCTCACTCATCGCAAAAGATTATGTACGTATCGGGCATTATATGGAGCAAGACCTGTTCCATGAGCCGTATCGAGCACAGTTAATTCCAAACTATGCTGAAATTCGTTTAGCCGCTAAACAGGCAGGTGCATACGGTACAGCATTAAGCGGGGCAGGTCCTACATTAATTTCGATTATTCCAACAGCCATTCAAGAGTCCTTTTTGAAGGCTATGAACGCACAGTTCCCAGGACATCGCATCGTCTTAACGCATGCAGATGCAATCGGCTCTCGCGTAGTGGCGTACGAACAAAAGTATTAACCGAAAGAGTGCATGAAAAGATACGCTTTTCATGCACTCTTTCATTTGATGGTGAGCAATTCCATATTTTCTCATACTAAAGACTGACATTTTACTATTTTTGCATACTTTTCAATATAAATGGGTATATTAAGTAATCTACAAGTTGAAAGGGGTAATAGATATGAAAATTGCTGTGATTGGAGCTGCTGGTAAGGCAGGGACTCATATTTTACGTGAAGCAATAATGCGCAACCATGACACTACAGCCATCGTTAAAAATGGTGCAACATTACAGATCGAGGATGTACTAGTTATTGAAAGTGATTTATTCCACTTAACAAAAGAACAACTTGCTCCTTTTAATATTATTGTCAATGCCTTTGCCCCATTACCGGGTGAGGCACATTTACACATTACAGCCGGAAAGCACCTCATCTCGCTATTAGAAGGTACAGACCAAAAACTATTTGTCATCGGATGCTCGGGCTGTCTTTATGTCGATAAGGCCCATACAAAACGGTTGATGGACACCGAAGACTACCCAGAAGAGCTCGTTCCAAATGCGAAGGCACAATTGCAAAATTTACAAGATCTAGAAAATTCATCGATCAATTGGACTTTTGTCATTCCTTCTGCGATGTTCGACTCAGACGGGCCGCGTACAGGGCATTATATTACAGGCAATGAAAAGCTATTAGTCAACTCCCAGTACAATAGTTATATAAGTTATGCAGACTTTGCCGTAGCCCTGTTAGATGAAATCGAAAATAATGAACACCCAAATACAAGCTTCACCGTTGCATCGGAAAATGTAACAACCGCTTCATAATACTATAAAAGCACCGAAATTTTACAGCGTGTAAAATTTCGGTGCTTTTTTCAATTTCCTTATTATGAAAGAAGCACGAGACTTACTGCCATAACAGCCATACCTGCAATTAAGCCGTAAATCGATGAATGTGCTTCATCATATTTTTTGGCTGCTGGTAATAATTCATCGATTGAAATGAACACCATAATCCCAGCAACTCCAGCAAAAACAATACCAAACATCGTATCTGTCATAAACTGCATCAAGATTAAATACGCAATTAGCGCGCCAATTGGTTCAGATAATCCTGAAGCAAATGACCATTTAAATGCCTTCATACGCTTCCCTGTCGCATAGAAAATCGGAATTGCCACTGCAATACCCTCTGGAATATTATGAATCGCTACGGCAATCGCAATAGCAATCCCGACATTAGGATCCTGTATTACCGACATAAACGTCGCAATACCTTCTGGGAAATTATGAATCCCAATCGCAAGGGCTGTAAATAAACCCATTTTCATTAAACGATCCGCTTCCATCTCTTCCTGACCGAGGCGTTGCGCATTTTGTACATCTTCTACTGATTTAACTTCATGTGGGTTGTTGCCCTTTGGTATAAAACGGTCGATTAAAGCAATAATAAACATCCCACCAAAGAAACCAACTATTGTAAGCCAATACCCCATCTTGTCGCCATGAACATTGACTAAGGCCACTTTTGCTTTCACAAAAATTTCAACAAGTGAAACATAAATCATGACCCCTGCCGAAAAGCCTAATGCAATCGATAAAAACTTTTTATTTGTACGTGTGGTAAAAAAGGCAATTAAACTACCAATCCCAGTAGCAAGACCTGCAAAGAGCGTTAAACCAAGCGCTAATAATACATGTTCATCCATATGATTCTCCTTCTTTATTTTATTAATTAGTCTGATTATAACGCTAAAGTTTCCTTTACGCAACTTTTTTCAACCAAGTAACATCTTATGTTATCGACCAACTTTCTGAACTAAAAAAAGAATCCCTAAAATCTCTAGGAATTCCTTTTTTTGAATTTACGCTCTCGTTGCTCATACCACAACACACAAATAATAAACCATGTATAGCCTATACTCCACCCTGCAAGTACATCCGTAGCAAAGTGACGACTTTCTGCAATTCGTGATAAGCCAATTAAGCAAGCTAACACAATGGCGGCAACCCATACAATGGTTATACGTTTGTGATTCGTTGTTATTTTTGAAAATAAATACGCTAACATAAACAGATAAAGTACACCCATTTGCGAGTGCCCAGATGGGAAGCTATAAGATGTTAATTGCTCTAATATTTCAGGTCGCGGGCGTGCAAAAAGTGCCTTTAGCCCCTGATTGATTGTTGTTCCTACTGCCATCGTTAATACAATATAAAGCATAGCACGATAATTTTTTTCCCTAAACCAAATATAAAAGAACACCAGTAATGTCACAATCACGACAAACACCGTCTCACCTAAATAATGAAACAGTCCAATAAATTCATTGCCTCGCACTATCGAAGCTATTTGTTCATCAAACGCCATAAAGCTTGGCGATTGAAAATTTATTGCCATTACTAAAAAAATGGCTAATGTAACTAACGCTAATGGATATGCCCATCTTTTCAAAATAATTTCCTACTTTCTACTCGAACAATTCTTACTTGTATTTTAACATAGCCACACATCCAAAGAAAAAACTACTTCACCTTTTTCGGATGAAGTAGTTTAACTAGACACTTATTCTACCACTGAATAATTACCATGTTCCATTGAAATGACAAACTCTGGCTTCGGCGGCTTTCCACCGTGCTCAGCAATTTTCTTTTTATGGCCAGCAATATGCTCCGGACTCTTTTCCCAAGCTTTCCATGCCTCTTCGGATTCCCAACGAATTATCATAACAACCTCTTCTTCACCTCGTCGAACATTTTTTACTAAAAGTTCGCGACTAATGAAGCCTTCACGTTGCTCTAATAATGATAGGCCTTGATCTGGCTTTTTGCTAAAACGTTCAATAATTTTGCCTGAATTGCCTTCTGTTACTGTCCATTTACGGATTTGTACGAACATCAAAACAGCCTCTCTTTCTAAAAAGCATGCCTCAAGTTTGAGACATGCTCCATATTTTGAAATTATTTTAATTCGTTTAAGATTTCATCTAACTTGTCTGCTTCAGTTGTGACACCGTTTGAAGAGAAGTACCAGTTTACGCCATCAAGGTAAACGATTTTACCTTCTTTATAAGCACGTGTTTTCTTGATAATATCGTTTTCAATGTCTGCTTTGATTGTTTCTACATCAGAAGCTGTACGGTCGATGATTAATAATACTTCTGGATCTACAGAAAGGATTGACTCATAAGAAAAGTCCGAACCATGTGAAGATGAAGTAATTTCAGTTGTTGCTGGTTTAAAACCAAAATCATTATATACATAAGCAAAACGTGAATCTGGACCGTTATCGAAACCAGAGATTTTTTTGTCGTTGTACATTGCTACTAAAGCATTTTCATAGCCAGCAGTTTTTGCTTTTACTTCGTCAACTTTTGCTTGTAAGTTTGCTTTTAATTCTTCTGCTTTTTCTTTTTTACCGAAGATTTGAGCAGCTAAGTCTACTGTTTCAAATACACCATCAATGTAGTTTTCGTTATCAGAACCAATGAAGACTACGTTTGGTGTAATTTCTTTTAGTTCTTCATAGAATGGCGCTTGACGACCAGAGATGAAAATTGCATCTGGGCTAGCAGCTGCTACTTTTTCAAAGTCAATTTGTTTTAATGAACCAACGTCCGCTACTGAATCAGTTACATATTTATCTTTAATATGTGTTGGGATATTTCCTTTACCACCGTTTGCTGCGATACCAACAATACCTTCAACGCCTAATGCGTCAAGTGTATCTAAGAACCCATAGTCGAATACGATAATGTTTTTTGGCGCTTCTTCAAATGTTACGTCTTCGAAAGTAATAGATTTACCGTCTTCTGTTTCACTACCTGCTGATAATGAAGATACAGTCATTGGGAATACTGGTGCATCTGTTGCTGCATTTTCTTTGTTATCAGTTGTAGTCTGCTCAGTAGCAGCTTGATCGTTTGTACCTTCTGTTTTTGACTCTTCATCTGAACCACATGCTGCTAACATTAATGTTAATGCTGCTGCCGTTAAAAATTTCCACTTTTTCATTTCTACTATTTCCTCCTAAATTGATACCACCGAACGATAGTGATAATCGTTTTCATTTGACTACCGTTAGTCTAAAACAACAGAGTGGTATTGTCAATCGTTTTTATGAAATTAAGATTCATTCTCATTTGAGTTTAAGAAATAAATGCATAAGCGAGAAAAACTTATACATTTATTCTACACTAGCTATGTGAATTGAAATACACGCAAATACGACAACCATCCTGCTCTTGAACAGGAATATGCATATCATATACTTCTCGTAATGCTTCGGAATTAATAATTTCATGTGTCGGACCATCTTTTACAAGACGTCCATTTTTCAATGCAACGATGCGATCTGAGTATACCGATGCAAAGTTAATATCATGTAGGACGATGACAACCGTCTTGCCTAACTCGTCCACTAGCTTACGTAAAATTTTCATTATTTGAACCGAGTGCTTCATATCTAAGTTATTTAACGGCTCGTCCAGTAAAATGTACTCTGTATCTTGCGCAATAACCATCGAAATAAATGCACGCTGCTTTTGACCACCTGATAACTCATCTAAAAACTTATCCTGCATATCACCAAGCGTCATATATTCAATGGCGCGGTCAATATGCTCTTCGTCCTCTGGTGTTAAACGCCCCTTTGAGTAAGGATAACGGCCAAAAGAAACTAACTCACGCACTGTTAAACGAACATTGAGATGATTGGACTGACGCAAAATTGCTACTCGCTTGGCAAAATCATTGGACTTCATCTTTTTGACGTTATTTTGATCTAATAGCACCTCACCCGTATCGGCATCCATTAAGCGACTTACCATCGACAATAGCGTTGATTTCCCCGCACCATTTGGCCCGATGAAGGATGTAATGGCTTTTGGCTCAATCTTTAACGTCACATCTTCCACAACTGGTTTTTTGCCAAAGCTTTTCGAAAGCCCTTTTATTTCAATCATGCTGCTCTCCTACTTTCTCTCAGGATTAGGTAAATAAAGTACAGACCACCGACAAAGTTGATCATTACACTTATTGTTGTACTCAAGTTAAAGACATGTAGAACAAGGAACTGCCCTCCGACAAGTGCAATAATACTAATCAAACTTGCACCCGCAATTAATACGGAATGCTTATACGTTGCAAAATATTGATACGCTAAATTCGACACGATTAACCCTAAAAATGTAATCGGTCCAACTAAAGCGGTAGAAGTAGCAATTAAAACGGAAGATAAAATTAATACTTTTAACACGACACCATCATAATTGACCCCTAAATTCATCGCATTTTCGCGTCCTAAAGACATCACATCTAAGTCACGTAATAGGCGATATCCATAAATAAACGCAGCGCCTAAAATAACAAGCGCAATTAATAACAGCTCTGTTTTCACATTCATAAAGCTTGCAAATAAACGCGATTGTAAGCTTTCATATTCTACCGGATCAATAATGACCTGTAGAAATGTAACAAAGCTTCCGAGCAATGTCCCAATAATCATTCCTGCAAGTAGCAATAAGAAAATCGGATATTTATCTGCACGGAATAAGAAACGATACAAAATAAGGGCAAATAGCACCATCGCTACAATCGATAAACCAAAGTTTAAATAACGGCTTACTACAAAGACCGATGCAGAGCCCGCAAAGAAGAAGATGACGGTCTGTACAACTTCATACATCGAGTCTACCCCCATCATAGAAGGCGTTAATAAACGGTTATGCGTGACAGTTTGGAATGTCACAGTTGCATATGCAATCGCTGTACCTGTAATAATCATCGCAAGTACGCGCTCTACTCGCTTTGGAAAGGCATAGCTAAAGCCCCCTTGGATATTATAAAAACAAAACAACAACACACAAATAATAGCAATCACTGCTAACACAATAAGCTTCGTACTATTTTTTCGCATATGCTTTCCCCCTAAATAACATCACTAAGAAGATGGCACTGCCGATTACAGCAACGGTTGTATTTACTGGAATTTCAAATGGATAAACAATAATACGACTAATGATGTCACAGAACAATAGGAATGCAGCCCCTAAGAAAATCGTATGTGGAATCGTTTTACGTAAATTGTCTCCTAAATACAACGAAACTAAGTTCGGTATGATTAATCCTAAAAATGGAATAATCCCAACAGTTAATACAACCGTTGTAGAAATAATTGCAACCAGTACTAAACCGAGATTTAATACAGTACGATAGCTTAATCCTAAATTCTTAGCAAAGTCCTCACCCATACCTGCAACCGTAAATTTATTCGCATATAAATACGCTAAAAAGATGGCTGGAACTGCTACATACAGTAGCTCATAACGACCTGAAACAACAAGCGTAAAGCTACCTAAGAAGAATGTGTCTATACTTTGCATCACTTCTGCTTCATAGGCAATAAATGTCGAAATCGCACCAATAATATTTCCGTACATAATCCCGATTAATGGAACGAAAATAGCATCCTTGAATTTAATACTTTCAAGAAGACGCATGAAAATCATCATACCGATTAATGCAAATGTAAAACTGAAGAGGATTTTCTCCATATAGCCTACACTTGTGAAAAATACCATCGATACTACAATACCAAGCTTTGCAGCATCAAGTGTTCCCGAAGTTGTCGGTGATACGAACTTGTTACGACTTAAGCTTTGCATAATTAAACCTGAAATACCCATCCCTGCCCCAGCAAGTATGATCGCCATTAATCGCGGCACTCGACTCATTAAGAAAATCTGTGTTTTATCTGAATCAAGGTCCAATAAATCAGATGGTTTAATGTCGATTGCTCCGATAAATAGTGATACGAAGGACAAGATGATAGTTGCGACAACAAGCATCCAAAGTCTCATTTCATTCTCCCACTATTCTATCTATATATTTTTATGTTCTCACTGAAAATGAGAATCATTTTTCCCTTCATTATTATATAATTGCTGAGAATGAAAATCAAACACCCTATTTTAAACTGAAAAAGCATTACGTTGAAAAAGACGAAAATTTAGTTCTTTCAAGCAATAATGACGTATGTTTGAACAAATTATGTATTTTATATTTAACGTTCAATAAAAAATGACTATGCAGCAAAATGCATAGTCATTTTTGTTAGATTGTAAAAACTCGTTTGTTCATCGTATATTTTTCAAGTGCCATGCGGTTTACCTGATAACCTAAACCTATTGCTTGTGGCACGGTTATATAACCGTTATCTACTATTACTTCTGGCGTAATAATATCCTCATCCCAATAACGACTTGATGCAGCCGTATCCCCTGGCATCGTGAAATTTGGTAGACTTGTCAATGCTACATTTTGCGCACGACCAATCCCTGCCTCTAGCATGCCACCGCACCAGACTGGAATATTTTTTTCCTCGCAGTAATCATGGATGCGTTTTGCCTCACTAATACCACCTACTCTAGCAATTTTAATGTTCACAACACCGCATCCACCAGCTGCAATTGCCTTAATCGCATCCTCTAAAGACGTAATACTTTCATCTAAACAAATTGGTGTTTGAATTTGCTTTTGTAATGCCGCATGGTCAATGAAATCATCATGGGCAAGCGGCTGCTCAATCATCATTAGCTTAAATTCATCGAGTTGCTTTAAATGCTCGACATCTTGTAGCTGATACGATGAGTTGGCATCTGCCATAAGTGGAACATTCGGAAAGACTTTGCGAATCGTTCGTAAAAGCTCAATGTCCTTGCCCGGTTTAATTTTCACCTTGATTCGTTTATAGCCCTGCTCTAAAAAACGCTCGATTGTCGCAAGTAGTTGCTCATCAGTCGGCTGTAATCCGATGCTAATCCCCACTTCAATTTTTTGCCGCGTACCACCGATTGCTTCAGCTAAAGATTGGTTTTGCTGCTGGGCATAAATATCCCATACCGCACCTTCAATGGACGCTTTTGCCATTTGATTTCGACGAATCGGGCGGAACATATCATATACTTCATCCGGATGTGTTATTTCCTTACCTAGCAACATAGGAATTAAAAAATCCTCTAGCATATGTAGCGATGTTTTAAAGGTTTCCTCCGTATAGGAAGGCTCCTCAAACGCCACGCCCTCTCCCCAACCAATCGTACCGGCTTCATCCTTTGCTTCAAGTACAATGAATTTCTTATTTTGCATCGTGCCTAAGCTAGTTGTAAAAGGCGTTTTCATGTTCATTTCGACTTCATATAATATTACTTCTACTAATTTCATAATTTACTCCTCTTACAGAGCAAATAGTGTGCGCTTTACAAGTACATAATGACTAAGATGCTCATCTTTTTTGATAAGATGAATGATTTTATAGCCTTGCTCAAACATTTCCTGCAAAATATGGCGTGTTTTATAGCGCCAATCTTCCGCTAATGCTGGGCTTTCTACTTTGATTTTTTGAAAATATGTCGGAATCGGTAATAGATATGCGTCATGAATTAGTGCTTCCCCCTTGCGAAACGTATGCTCTGGATCTAATGTAGGGAGTCCCACCATATTCGCAGTGCATGCTACAACAGGCTTCGCTTCCTCAATTAATTCATCGACTTTGGCATCCCATCTTAAATAATCGTTATCGACTAGCTGCCATTCGACACAAAGGCGATCCGTCGGTAATGCACGATTGAACGGGTCTTCCATTTCACCGTAGCAGTTTTCAATATACGTATCACTATGGCTTCGTAATTTCGTAAAGCTTAAAAACCCACTGCGTGCTTCAAGCGGATCAAACGTCCAACGGCAATCGCGATAGCCTCGATCACGTGCAAGATCCTTTAAGAAAATTTTTAATAATTCACCGACACCCCGCTCACGATAATTTCGCTTAATGCCAAGCATATGCGAATATAAATAAACCGATTCATTGATATAGCCTGGGCAGCTATAATTAAAGCCGATCAGCTCATCATTTAAATATGCACCTAATACAATACCGCCATTACGAATCGTAGCGATTGTCTGATGAACTGGTATGCTGCCCACTGCCCAAATTTCATGTTCTAGCTTGCGTGCCTCTTCTATTTGCTCAATTGTCGTTAATTCCTTAATCGTTACTGATTCTAACATACTTCTCTTCCTCCTCTGTAGTTACTTTTCGTCAAGCTTAATAAACAGCGCTTGTTCATGCCATTGCCTGTTTTATTACACGCAATACTATCCCGACAAAGTTGTTTATTTTCGCAAATATTCTTATAATTCCAATTATAACCTACTACAGTATGAGTAAGTAGCATTGTTTCTATTATTCCTTTTTACCAAAAAGAAAAACCCCTATTTATAGAGTTTTATCTATAAAATAGGAGTTTACTGCATTATTTAATGCCACGCATGGCTTTTGTAATAATTGGTGAAATGAGTAAAATGATCATACCAATTACAATGGATAAACCACCTAATACACCAAAGTACACTGTTTCTGACACGAGCTCATAAACACGAACAAGCTGTGCATTAATTGCTTGGGCAGCCGCTGATGCTAAAAACCATAAGGCCATTGTTTGACCTGCGAAAGCTGCTGGCGCTAATTTGGTAGTAGCGGATAAACCAACTGGGGATAATAATAATTCACCAGCAACTAATAAGAAGATGGATAGTACCACCCATAATGGATTTACTAAAGTACCTTCTGGCGTTACTACAATTGCGGCGATGATGATTAAGAAAGAAACACCTGCAAAGAATAAAGAATAGGCAAATTTACGAGGCGTTGATGGCCCTGAATCACCTAATTTTGTCCATAATATCGCAAATAATGGAGCCATAGCGATAATGAATAAGGGATTAAATGATTGGAACCATGCTGCTGGAATATCAAAGCGCCATAGATGTAAATTCGTACGTGTATCAATAAATGTCGCTAAAATCGTTGAAGATTGCTCAGCGATTGCCCAGAACATTACTGCACATATGAATAACGGAATATAAGCTAAGAGACGTGATTTTTCATCTGCACTTGTTTTTGGACTACGGTACATATAAATGATAAATACTGTAGGAATCATAACTCCTAAAAATGTGATTAATAACGAGAAGTTTTCGACACTTGCATTCCCAGTCCTGTATGCCACTATACCTAATGCAAGCATCACTAAACCACCGATTGTGAAGTTACGTGCTGTTGTTTTCTTTTCTGCAGCCGATAATGGGTTAGGCGCTACAGAGCCTGCTAAACCAAGGCTCTTTTGTGACATGGAGTAAACCACTAAGCCAATAAACATCCCTACTGCAGCAACACCAAATCCTGCGTGGAAGCCCCAGTTCTTTTGAAATAAACCAACAAGTAATGGTGCTATGAAACCACCTAAGTTAATCCCCATATAGAAAATAGAGAAGCCTGAATCACGACGAACATCATTAGGTGCATATAAATCTCCGACGACGGATGATACATTTGGTTTTAGTAAGCCTGTCCCAATAATAATGAAGAACATCGATAAGTAAAGCGCTGTCGCACCAAGTGGTAATGCAAGTAAAATATGACCGATCATAATTAAGATACCGCCATAAAATATTGCTTTACGCATGCCTGTAATTCGATCGGCAATCCAACCCCCGATAATGCCCGACATATAAATTAACGACCCGTAAATCGACATGATAATATTTGCTTGCGTCCGGTCTAACCCTAAGCCACCATCTTTAAGAGAATAGTACATATAAAATAATAGTATGGCACGCATACCATAATATGAAAATCGTTCCCAAAACTCTGTAAAGAATAAAGTAAATAGCCCTTTAGGTTGCCCTACGAAGCCAGTTTGAGGAACCGATTTCACAATTTCTTCTTTAGAATACATTTGAAACCTCCTCCGATTTAGTAAATATTCTGATAATTGATTTTTTCAGTACTTTCCTAGTATAGAGGATTTTCTAGCGTTTGCAAAATGGTTTGTTTAACTAACAGGGGAATGCAAAGAGCTTGTCCTGAACTATTCTTCAAGACAAGCCCTTATTTTCGCCGTTTATTTCACTTCATAATTTTCATATTTATTGTAATCCGCTTGTTTGAGCTCCAAGGTTAATAGCGTGCCTTGTTCTTCATAAGCTGTTTCTAATATCGTTGCCTGTTCATTCAAATAAGAAACGACTGCTCCCTGCTCATATGGAATAAGCATTTGGCATGTAACATAATCCGAGAAAATTTGCTTACGAATCATTTGAAGTAATTCATCTAAGCCGACTCCCTCTTTTGCTGCAATCCAAATATTATCCCCGCTAATTAATGGATATTCTAACTTTGCCAAATCTGATTTGTTGTACACATAGATTGTCGGGATATTTTCTACATCAATTGCTTGTAATGTATCGTTCGTCACATCCATCATAAAGCGATATTCCTCATTCGATACGTCCACAACATGCAGTAGTAAATCTGCTTCACGCGCTTCCTCTAGCGTTGAACGGAAGGCCTTTACTAAATGGTGCGGCAACTTACTCACAAACCCAACGGTATCCGTTAATAAAAATGATTTATTATCCTCTAATTCAATATTGCGCACCGATGTTTCAAGCGTAGCGAACAGCATATCTTTTTCGAAAACTTGCTTGCTATCGTCCTGACCAATCTTCGCTAAAAGTTGGTTCATGATTGTTGATTTACCTGCATTCGTATAGCCTACAATTGACACGACAGGCATTGCATTTTTACGGCGCTGCTTACGCTGTGTTTCACGTTGCTCTTTGACTGCTTCTAATTCTTTTTTGATTTTTGAAATTTGGTCCTCGATTTTACGGCGATCGAGCTCCAGTTTTGTCTCCCCGGCACCACGGTTTTTAAAGCCACCACCTGTACCACCACCCTGACGTGAAAGTGAGGCATGTAAACCAACTAGGCGTGGTAGCATATATTGAAGCTGTGCAAGCTCTACCTGTAACTGAGCCTCTCGTGTTTTAGCACGGCGACTGAAAATATCTAAAATGAGCATTGTACGATCGATAACTTTACAATCTAAATCACGCTCTAAATTACGAATTTGCGATGGCGATAATTCATCATTGAAAATGACAATATTAGCACCTGCTTCTTCGTAAAACGCTTTAATTTCATCAATTTTTCCTGTGCCTACGTAGTGCGAAGGTGTCACACGCTCTAAGTTTTGTGTCACCATCCCCACGACTTCTACATGTAAAGCTTCTGCTAAATTCGCTAATTCTTCCATTGAATAATCAAAGTGCTCGTCCTTTTGCAAATTCACGCCGACTAAAATGCCGCGTTCAATTAATATTTCTACCTCATTCAAACAGTTAGCCTCCTCAAAAGATCATTCTTTCATTTTATCGTAACATACATACTAAAAGCCTGTACAATCACACCGTAAAACGCATTGTGATAAAATAGAAGCAACAATATTTTCATTATAGAAAAGGCGGTATTTATGGAATTTCAACAAATGAAAGAGCAGTTGATGGCTCTTTTACAAAATAAAACACTCATTCAAGCAACAATCAGCCAGCCACGTCTCAAATCAAATGACCTAAAGCGTGTAAAGTTAAAGCCTATAGAGCTTCGCGGTGACTATCTGATTCAGCTTGAATATCAATACGAGCGTATTTTAAAACACGAAAACGTACCACTTGCTGATGTGGTGCTAAAGCTGGACGAATTATTTGATCAATTTCGCCAAGCACATGCGGAATTTACAGAGCAAACCGTGCAAATCCAATTATCAAAGAAAAACAAAGTGCTATGGAAACCTAATGCGAGTTCCTCAACAAAGCAAGTGAACTTATCCCATAATCGTAAAAAGCAATATTTATTAGATGACTCATGTGTGCATCCGTTTTTAGTACGCTTAGGTGTGCAAGCAGAAGACGGAAAAATTAAAAAGCAAAAGTACGATAAATTTAAGCAAATTAATCGCTTTATTGAATTCATTGACGATTCTTTAGCACACTTACCAAAGGATAAGCAAATCCGCATTTTAGATTTTGGTTCAGGTAAATCGTATTTAACATTTGCGCTTTACCATTATTTAAAAATAGAAAAAGGGTTAAATATCCGTGTGACTGGGTTAGATTTAAAGAAGGAAGTTATCGAAGAATGTAATCGCATCGCGCAGGATTTACGTTACGAGGACTTGGAATTTTTAGTGGGCGATATTAATGATTACAACGAAGAAACAGCTGTCGATATGGTCGTAACCTTGCATGCATGTGACGTTGCAACCGATATGGCATTAGCGCGTGCGGTCAAATGGGGGGCGAAGGTAATTTTAAGTGTGCCTTGTTGTCAGCATGAACTAAACCGTCAGCTACAATCACCAGAGCTGTCCTTAATGACACAGCATGGCTTAGTGAAAGAACGATTTGCAGCACTTGCCACGGACGCAATTCGCGCTGAGTTACTATCACTTGTCGGCTATGAAACACAGCTATTAGAATTTATCGACATGGAAAACACACCAAAAAACATATTAATTCGTGCCTATTTCACTGGAAAGAAACCTACCGACGAGCAGCGTTCGAAATATGTCGAATTTGTGAGATTCTTAAATGCACAGCCATTTTTAGAAAAAGAACTCCAGGATTCATTAAATCAGGCTTAATAATTCTTTTATAAATCTCTTTTTTCTATATTACGACTGGATATACTGTAAAAGTCATGTAATCCTTTTGTTACAGAATTGTAAAGTTTAAGATGTATTGAGTAAATTTTATATAGATTTTTTTTAGATTTTGTTATGATAATTAAGGTCAATTTTTAAGTCGGTTTGATTATATAATTCCAGGAGGCAATTCCATGTTTAGTTCAAAAAAGCAAGATCCATTTTTCGCGACATTATTAAAAATTGCTGAAAATATGCGTGAAGCAGTACATTACGCGAATGATTTCCGCATCGAAACAGTTGCTGATTTAAAAGAAATTAGCGTTCGTATGAAGCAATACGAAACAGCTGGCGATAAATTAATTCATGAGTTAATCGTAATGTTAAATAAATCATTTATGACACCGATCGAGCGCGAGGATATTTTATCTTTAGCAATTCGTATGGATGATGTATTAGATGGTACAGAAGGCACAATTGGGCACTTCGAAATGTTTTCTTTAACAGAAGTTGACGACTCTATGCGTAACTTCTTAACCTATATCGTAAAATCATCAGATGAAATTGTAAAAGCAATGGTGCTTTTAAACAAAAAGGATCTTGTTGGTATGCGTCAGCATGCAATTTTAATTAAAGATTATGAGCGTGAGTGCGATGAAGTATTACGTTCTTCCATCAAACAATTATTTTTACATGAAAAGGACCCTATTCGTTTAATCAAATTTAAAGATATCTATGAGCAACTTGAAGAAATTGCTGACTATTGCCAAACAGTAGCCAACACAATCGAAACAATCATTATGCGTAATGCATAATAATAGGGAGTCTTAGAAAATGAACACACTATTAATCATTACCGTATTAGTAGTCTTTTTTGCACTAGCATTTGACTTCATTAATGGTTTCCATGATACGGCTAATGCTATTGCTACATCTGTTTCTACACGAGCCTTACCGCCACGTGTAGCTGTATTGATGGCAGCATGTATGAACTTTATCGGTGCTGTTACCTTCGTCGGTGTAGCAAAAGCCATTGCATCTGATATTGTTGACCCATTCTCATTATCAACACCTGAAGCACCCTTAATCGGTTCTGTCGTTATTTTAGCGGCTCTGCTTTCTGCCATTACGTGGAACCTAGTAACATGGTATTTTGGGATTCCATCTAGTTCATCTCACACATTAATTGGTTCGATCGCCGGTGCTGCGATTGCTGCTTCTGGTTTTGGTGTATTAAACTATAGCGGGTTTTCAAAAATCATTATTGCATTATTAGTCTCACCTGTAATCGCAATTTGCGTTGGTTACTTAATGATGACTTTAATGAAATTCCTATTTAAAAACATGAACCTTTATAAAACCAATAAAGGCTTCCGTATTATGCAAATTTTCACTGCGGCCATTCAATCGTTTACGCACGGTACAAACGATGCACAAAAGGCGATGGGGATTATTACAATGGCATTAATCGCTGCCAATTGGCAAACAACGGATGATGTACAAGGCTGGGTTCGTTTTGCCTGTGCCCTTGCAATGGGGCTAGGTACTTCAATTGGTGGTTATAAAATCATCAAAACAGTAGGTGGGAAAATCATGAAAATTCGTCCTGTCAATGGCGCTGCAGCTGATATCTCGTCTGCATCCATCATTTTCGGGGCAACATTAATTCATTTACCTGTTTCCACAACACATGTTATTTCATCTGCGATTATGGGTGTAGGTGCTGCACAAAATGTTAAAGGCGTTAACTGGGGCATCGCACGTAAAATCGTTACAACTTGGATTATTACAATGCCGATCTCAGCTGTTATGGCAGCCTTGATTTACTCTGTTTTAAATTTATTTTTCTAATCGTAAGCCTCCAGAATTCAACAATTATTCTGGAGGCTTTTCCTTTTTTATTTATCGAGGGACTTTTGCCGAAATAAGTTAAATCTATTACACTAGAGATAATGAAATAGAGAGGCGGTATATTATGAAGCACTTTGCAGCTTTTGTTACAAAATTTTCAAAACCAATTGTCGCCATTTGGTTTGTTATTTTTGCGCTCTTCGCATTTTTTGCCCTACAGCTTCCTTCTAAATTACAGGGAGATGGCTTCTTTGTAGATGGCGATCATACTTACGTAACAAACGAGCTTTCTGAAACCTTTGATTTACCAGCAAAAACGATTTTTATTTTATTTAAGGATAAGTCCGACGCTGAAATTACAGCTGTTATGGAGAAGCTCGAAAAGATGGACGCGGTACATGCCATGACTTCTCCTGTAGGCAATGCCGCATTAAATAAAGGCAACTATGCTTATGGTCTGCTTGAATTTGACAATACAATTATCGATTACTTCCCTATTATTGACGACATTCGGGAAATCATTGACAAGGAACAAGGCATTTCCATTACAGGAGAACCCGTCATTTCAAAGGATATTAACGTAGCTAGCCAAAAGGATTTAATTAAAGCCGAGGCAATTGGCCTACCAATTGCCTTAATTGTTTTATTGTTAGCATTTGGCTCCATTGTCGCCTCCTTATTACCATTATTGATTGGCGGCGCAACGGTTGTGATCGCGCTAGGTATTTTAACACTATTAGGCGACCAATTTAACTTATCCATCTTCGTCATGAATATTGTACCGATGTTAGGTTTAGCGTTAAGCATCGATTTTGCGCTGTTATTTATTAACCGTTACCGTGAAGAGCGCGCACAGCATTCGGTGAATGAATCGGTTCAAACCGCAATTCAAACGGCTGGGCGTTCCATCGTTTTCTCTGCACTCTGTGTCATGATTGGCTTAGGGGCAATGGTTGTTATCAATGTAGAAATTTTCATGAATATTGCACTTGGCGGTACCATTGTTGTATTCCTAGCCGTACTAACAGGGCTTACTTTTTTACCAGCAACGATTACGTTATTAGGGGATCGATTAAATAAAGGGCGTATTTTCCGCGTAAAAGCAAGTGCTTCTCGTTGGCAAAAGTTTGCGGCCTTTGTCATGAAACGCCCGGTGATGATTATCTTTATCGCGGTGCTTTTACTATGTGTAGCGATGGTTCCAATTAAGGATATGAAATTAACAATTCCTTCTACTGAATCATTACCAGCCTCCTACGAATCCCGTCAAACGTTCGACACGCTTGAAAAGGAATTCGGCATTGGTGAAAACACACCTGTCTTTTTACTCGCTGAAAACTATGAGGCATGGGATTCGACGGAGGGTCGTGAAAAAATATTAGCCATTCAGGAGCAGCTACTTGCTGATCCTTTAGTAGACCGTGTTACATCCATATTTACAGTAGCAAATATCGAATCGGTTGAAATGTGGGAAGTGGCTAATAATAATCCACAAGCACCTGGTGCACTTGATGCAGTCGCAGAAAACTTTATTCAAAATGATAAAATGTATATGATCGCCTATTTAAATACAACAGGGGCTACAACTGAGGCACAGAATTTTGTACGTGAATGGACGGATAAGGATTTAGGTGTGGACTTCTCATTGTCTGGACAAGCGAAGTTCAATCAAGAAATTTTCGATGAAATTGCCAATAAAGTGCTCCTTGCCATTTCAATTATTATCGTTTCAACGTTTATTATTTTAATGATTGCCTTCCGTTCAATTTTAATTCCGCTAAAGGCCATTCTCATGAACATTCTAGGACTTGGCGCAACATTCGGGATACTCGTTTACATTTTCCAATACGGGCATTTTGGCTTGGAAGCAGGCACAATTGTGTTAATCATTCCAGTACTTGTATTTTGTTTAGTCTTTGGCTTAAGTATGGACTATGAGGTATTTTTAATTTCGCGTATTCAAGAGGAGTATTTAAAAGGAGCAACGAACACAAAAGCGACAGTCGATGGGCTTGTTTCAACAAGTAAAATTATCACATCTGCTGCGCTAATTATGATTGTCATTACCGGTGCATTTGCCTTTACTGATGTTATGCCTGTCAAGCAAATCGGGGTCGGCATTGCGATTGCCATTGCCATTGACGCTACAATCATTCGCCTTATGCTCGTACCAAGTTTCATGAAGCTCCTTGGCGATTGGAACTGGTGGCTACCATTTAAAAAGGATTCAAGATAATATACGAACTACAGCTTATTTGTATTTTAATTCCATTTGCTAAAATGGGGGATATTTCGTTGGAAAATGAGCAATTAATTATTGAAATGATTCAATACCTGACAACAAGTATGGATAGCTTTAAGAACGAGGTAAAGTAAGATATACAGAATCTTAGAACAGAGCTAAAGCAAGACATAGGTGCTGTTAGATCAGAGTTATCTGATTTTAAGAAAGAGGTTAATAATCGTTTTGACCAAGTCGACCATCGCTTAGATCAAGTAGAAAGCCGCCTGAAAGCAGTGGAAAACAAGCTTAATAGGACAGGGTAAAACTTCAACCAGAATCCATTGCGAAAGTTAATGAAACCCTTCAATATCATACACATAAAATTATTGAGCATGATCAAGAACTATTTACAATGCGACATAAGCAATAAACGCCACTACAATATAAAATGAAAAGGCTGTTCAAAGACAAAATACATCGTCTTTTGAACAGCCTTCTTTGTTGTCATTACGTACTGGATATACATTGATAGAAATTTTTAAACTAAACGTAATAGATTGTCATAATGAAGCATTGCTGATTTTGAATAGCTTGGCTTTTCATTTTCATCTTGGCGCTCATTTTGCGTGGGCTCTTTTGGCTCCCATAGCATATAAAACGCTTGAATGACACCGACGATAATGATGGAAGCGACGACTATTGTACCTAAAATAATTTTCACCATTTTATTACCAGACATTTCTTTTGTTTGATGCGATTGCTCCATACTTTTCCCTCACTTATCTATTTTGAAAGTCGGAAACCCTCTTCACGTAAATAGGCTACTGCATCTTCACGCGTGCCGAATGTTTCCTCTAAATTCCCTTGATGATAAATGTTCCATGAACGATTGTTAAATTCTAGCTCTAGCTTCGTGCCTTCACGTGACGTCCAATTTTCGATTATTGGTGAATCGTCAATTTCCTCAGACAAATAATGGATCGCTGTTTCGATAATTTCGCGCAACTGCTGCTCGCTATAGTCACGAATGTTGACTAAGCCTTTGTCATTCGCTTCTTTTTCGTATTTTAGTAAATCCCCGACAAAGACAAAGCCATTGCCGTTTGGATGTAGCTTTTCGACAACATTTGTTTTTTCGTATAGACTCCCTTCAAAGTGATAGTTTAAACGCTTTAACGAAATTTCCTTTTTCGCTAATTGCGGAAATGATTCAATAATGGCTTGCTTCTGTTCAAATGTTAGCATCGTATGCTCCTTTAATCGTTCTTCTCAACTATTAAGTATACCGTTTTCGCTTTAAATAAAAAAGTGAAGCATATGCTTGTCACATATGCTCCACAATTTACACGGACTTAGTCATTTCTTTTTTTATTTTTTGGCGTTCATGGTAAAGATTTTGCACCACTACTTTAATGACGCCATACGTTGGAATGGCAATAATAATTCCAATGAAGCCCGCAATATTCCCTGCTGCTAAAACGAGTGATATAACAGTTAACGGATGGATATCTAAAGATTTCCCCATTACATTTGGCGTAATTAAATTACTTTCTACTTGCTGTGCCACTAATGTAATGACACATACCCAAATGACTAAGATTGGATCTTGAATAAGTGCGACAATCACTGCCGGCACCAGTGAAACCCACGGACCGATGAATGGTAAGCCCCCAATCAAATAACGCATATAAACACCCTGGCACCTCCGGTACGATAAACGTATCAATTTAAGGAGGTGCTTTTTTATGCCAACGAATCAACCGACAATTGTGCCAGTTTATCTGGATCCTCTGCCAACCAAACAATCTTCGATGTCTTCTTTCCCACATGCAGCTGGGCCAAGCTGTGTGATTAAAACCGCTGCGGCTGAAATTTCCTTTTTCAATGGTGTAGAGGAGCGCATCATTCAAGCCGTGATAAAGGAGCTGATTCAAAAATGAAGCACGATTTTACGCGTGTGCAAAATATTTATATTGTCTGTGGAAAAACAGACATGCGTAAAGGGATTGATGGTCTAGCGACCCTCGTTCAAGATTCATTTGAACTCGATCCTTTTAGTGACTCGATTTTTTTATTTTCAGGTACAAGTAAGGACCGCTATAAGTGTCTTTATTTTGATGGGGATGGCTTTGCGTTGCTTTATAAAAGGCTAGACAGTGGCCGATTACAATGGCCGAAAAATGAAAAAGAAGTGCGCAATCTCTCTCAACAGGAATTGCGTTGGTTATTAGAAGGCTTATCTCTTCAACAACCAAAAGCGATTTTAAAATCTGCAAAAGGTGCCTTTTAATCCTAACCTTCCAAATGGTATAATTAACCTCATATTATTCGAACGGAAATGTGGTGAATCAGATGAGTGCAGAAGCAACTGAAAAAATAATTCAGTTATTAGAAGAACAACTCGCTTTTATGAAACAACAAAATCAAGAGCTTTCGAAAAAATTAGATGCATCGTTCGCCCAAAATAAATACTTATCTGAACAAGTTCGCCAATTAACAAAAATGATTTATGGTTCACGCTCAGAGAAGTCAAAATACCAAGCACCCGATGGGCAAGTCTCGCTATTTGAGGATGACCCATCTTTTAATGATTCTGAGCAAACAGAAGAACAAAGCACGGAAACTGTAACCTATACAGTGACCCGTTTAAATAAAAAGAAAAAGCGCAATGATTCATTCATAGAAGGTGTGGAAGTAGAGGAAATTCACCATCATCCAACCAATCTCGAATGTGACTGTTGCCAAAATCAACTACAAAAAATTGGCTCCACAATTGCTCGGGAAGAAGCAACATTTATTCCAGCTAAGTTGGTGCGCGTGCAGCATATTGAGCATGCCTATGAGTGTAAGCAATGTAAAAAAGATAACGAGCAAAGTTCGTTTATTCAACGCGGAAAAGCGCCAACGGCGGCGATTCCTCGTAGCATTGCAGGGCCAACGGTGTTGGCAAAAGTAATTTATGATAAATTCTCGCTTTATCTACCGCTTTATCGTCAAGTCAAAGAGTGGACACGTGCAGGATTAATCACGAATGATAAAAATCTTTCGAATTGGGTCATTCGTGTAGCTGAAGATTGGCTATTGCCAATTTACGAGGAAATGAAAAATGTCCTTTCGGCCAAAACACTGCTTCATATTGATGAAACGGTTGCTAAAGTATTAAATCGTTCCGATGGAAAACGTCCACAATCAAATGCGTATAACTGGGTATTCCGATCCGTTCCAACAGAGGGGCCAGTGGTTATTCTATTTGAGCATGCATTAACGAGAAGTCGAACGGTATTGGAGAACTATTTGGCTGACTTTAAAGGCACGGTTATTTGTGATGGTTACGCTGCCTATGATAAGTTATCCAACATTACGTTCGCTAACTGTTGGGCGCACGTTCGACGCTATTGGGGAAAGGTTGAAAGCAAGAATGGGCGTATTGGCTTGGCTTACTGCAACAAACTCTATGTATTAGAACAAAAATTCAAAGGACTACCACCGAAGCAACGACAAAAAATGCGATGGCGATATGCAAGAAAGGTTATTCGTAAGTTTTTTGGCTGGCTTGAAAAGTCACAGTTCTTTGGTAAAAATGCATTAGCTACGGCAACCGAGTATACGTTGAATAGAAGAAAAGAGCTGAAAGCCTTCCTGTATAATGGGCAGATCGAAATTGATAATAACCCAGCAGAAAATGCGATTCGTCCAACGGTAATCGGTCGAAAAAATTGGCTCTTCTCTGTAAGTGAGGCGGGTGCAAAAGCGAATGCGATTTGTTTGAGTTTAGCGGAAACAGCAAAAGCAAACGGAATTGATTTCTATCAATACCTGGTAAAGCTTTTAACGGAACTGCCGAATTTACCAATTCACCAGCAACCTGAATTATTACAAGAGTACATGCCTTGGTCGGCTAAAATTCAAGCAACATGTGCCAAAATCAAAGCAGCATAATAGCCAGCTTTCTGAAAAAAACGTCAGAAAGCTGGCTATTTGTCGTGCGTGCAGTCAGGTGCGCTTGTTTTTTGAATTCGGGCTTACGATGAATGGAATCATATTCATGAAAAATGCGAATACGGCTAATAATAGCGAGTATTCTAATTGAATAATTAAATAGCCGATTAACATCATCGTTGCAAGTAGAAAACTTACAAGCACTTGTCCCTGTACATAGCTGCGTAATACCTTATCAATATCCTCTAATGTTTTCTTAATCCAAGAGCGTGTGCTTCCTGAAAAAATATCATAGATTTGAGGAGCAAATTTTTCATGATCCTTTAGCATAAAGATAAAGAAAAACGGTACTAAAATTAATGTAAATGTGACCGATACCGCGCCACTTACAAAGTTGACAAAATAGCGACTACTTGTAATGGCAATATTTTGAATAGAACTCGTAATCGATGTTACAAATTCTTCCACTTGAGGTGGTAAAATTTCACGATTTTCCAATACATAGTTGATCGCCTGCTCAATTTGACTGGCGATGTTTGGTGCGTTATCTACTAGACGATTCACCTGATTCGCAATAGGAGTTCCGATTAACAAGAAAACCGTTGTTAAAACACCTGCTAATAATAGGACAATCGTCGATAAGCTCCCCCATCTCGGCATTCCTCGTTTCTCGAGAATCCGCTGTAATGGCTCCGTAATATAATACAGTACACCGCCTAATAATAACGGTATCATAATCGTTTTGAAAATGATGATGATTGGATCAAAAATATGATAGATTTCCATGAAATATTTTATAATTAATAACGTAATTAATAATCCGATTCCAATTTGAAACCATAGCTTTCTCGTCATTGACTCACTTCCCTTTTCTACTATCTTCATGTTAATATGTTGTACGTTTTAGCATGCCATAAAGTGTCATAAATTACAAAAGAAAAAGGACATTTCGTATGTTTTACACATACGAAATCCCCTCCTAACCATTCTTATAAATTTTTATCATCCACTGCGTTTAAATAATCTTCAATTGGTCCAATTACGGATTCTACGCAGCCCTCTTCAAATGGTGAAATAAGACCCGCTTCTTCAACGAGCTTTGTGAAGGCAAAGGATCCACCTAATCGGCAAAGATGTAAATAATCTTTCCATGCCCCTTCGAAGTCCTCGCGTGAGCGTTTCCAGAATTGGAACGCACAAATTTGCGCTAATGTATAATCGATATAGTAGAATGGGCTTGCATAAATATGACCTTGACGCTGCCATACCGCACCTGATTCTAAATAGTCGTGCCCGTCATAATCACGATGTGGTAAATATTTTGCCTCTATTTCCTTCCATGCGGCATTGCGCTCAGCTGGCGTCATTTCAGGATTTTCATACACAACATGCTGGAACTCATCCACTGACACACCATATGGTAAGAATATTAAGCCGCTGCTTAAATGTGCGAATTTATATTTCTCTGTTTGATGCTTGAAGAATAGCTCCATCCAAGGCCATGTGAAGAATTCCATACTCATTGAGTGAATTTCACAAGACTCATAGGTTGGCCATAAGTATTCTGGAATTCCGATATCACGACTGGAAAACACTTGAAATGCATGACCTGCTTCATGGGTTAAAACGTCGATGTCACCTGATGTACCATTAAAGTTTGAGAAAATAAACGGCGAATCATAGTCTTCGATAAACGTACAATAGCCGCCACTTTCCTTCCCTTTTTTCGCCACTAAATCCATTAAATCATGCTCGATCATATAGTTGAAAAATTCGCCTGTTTCTTTTGAAAGCTCTTCGTACATTTTCTTGCCGTTTGCAACAATCCATGCAGCATCGCCTTGTGGGACAGCATTTCCTGTTAAAAATGATAAGCCTTCATCATAAAACTTGAATTCATCTACCCCAATACGCTCTGCTTGGCGCTCATATAATTTCGATACAAGTGGCACGATAAATTCACGTACTTGCTCGCGGAATTTTGCAACCATTTCTGCATTATAATCTACGCGGTTCATGTTGACATAACCAAGCTCTACATAGTTTTTAAAGCCTAACGTTGTCGCAATTTTATGACGTAGCTTTACTAATTGATCATAAATCGAATCAAACTTTTCTTTGTTGTCTGCAAAGAAATTGAAATTTGCTTCACGAGCCGCTTTACGTACAGCACGGTCTGTTGATTCTGCATAAGGTGCTAGCTGTGCTAAGGTTAATGTTTTGCCGTCAAACTCAATTTGCGCTGAAGCGACAAGCTTGCTATATTCAGACGTTAATTTGTTCTCTTGTTGCATCAATTCAATAACTTCTGGCGAGAAGCCTTTTAACTGATTTTCTGCTAATGCAAATAATTGTGTGCCCCACTTTTCCTCAAGCTGTGCGCGGAATGGTGATTTTACGAGCTCTGTGTAGTAGTTAAATACAAGCTCTTCTACTACTGGATCGATTTCATCAAAATAATCACGCTCTTTTTGATAAAATTCATCATTTGTATCAATTGAAGCACGAATATAAACGATATTTGCCATCGTTGAATACGTATTGCGAATTTTGTTAAGCTTATCAATTGCTTCACTTTGTGTTTCCACAGAACTCGCTGCTTTAAATTCCTCTAAAAGCATCGCGTATTGCGCCTTCATGTCCTCTAAATTCGGACGTTTGTATTCAAAATCTTTAAATGTTGCCATTCTATTCACCTCATATTTAATTCGGATTCCGAAACGATTATACTCCATTATTTATTATATTTTCATAAATTGCAAATATTTCAAATCTTAAAGCGTTTGATTGAGTTTTGTAACCCCGCGATTTCATCTGATAAATCACTTGCTGAGGTCGTTACTACCGCAATCGCACTTTGCTGTTCTTCTATTGATGAAGTCATTTCTTTTGCCATCGTGGCATTTTCTTCACTTACATGTGAAATACGCTCTACCGCATCAATAATCGTCACCTTTGACGCATTTAGTTCTGCTATGCTTGCCGATACTTCTTCAATTGAGCTACTAATTTGTTGAACAGCTAATTCGATTTCTTTAAACGCATGTTCTGTTTGCCCTACGGAATTATTTTGCTCATGAATGATATGATAGGTCTTCTGCATCTCTGCGGTTACAACCGTCGTTTCCCCTTCAATGCCGTACAATGTTTTTTGTACTAATTCCGTTGCTTGCGTTGTTTGGTCCGCTAATTTACGTACTTCCTCTGCGACAACTGCAAAGCCCTTTCCATGCTCCCCAGCACGTGCCGCTTCAATAGATGCATTTAATGCTAATAGATTGGTTTGATCCGAAATATCATTAATCGTTCCAACAATGCCTCCAATTTCTTTGAGCTTAAGCATTAGCGATGTGAACACGCTTTGCATTTGTTCAATGAGCCTAGTGGATTCATTTGAATGCGTATTTAGGGTAACTAAATTTTGAAGCCCTTGTGTATTTGATTTTTGCATTTGCTCAGATGAAACGAGCATTCTTGCATTTTTGTTGTGTAATTGTTCAATTTCCTGTGCAAATAACCCAACTGAGTGATTCATGGACTCTGTATCTGTCGCTTGAACTGCTGCCCCATCTGCTACAGCGCTTACCGACTGAATGATATCGTCACTATAAGCCGTTGTTTCTTCTGCTACCGCGGTTAAATTTAAGGAGGTTTGTTGAATTTCAACAATCGTCTCTTCTATTTCTGTCACAAGTAACTTTAATTGATCACACATTTCATTAAACCCATCATTCAATGTCGCAATTTCATCTTTACGATGCATTTCATTGCGTTCTATATTTAAATTGCCCTGCGCTACTTGACGTACCTGCTTTGCTAATTGATGCAGCGGCGTTGCCAAATGACGCGAAAACAGCACGGTCGCAATTGTTGCTAATACAATAGACACGATTAATGTAATGACTAAAACCTTTATTAAAGCCATTGCAGACGCGTTAAAATCCTGCATATAGCTTCCTGATGTGACAATCCAGTTCCAATACGGATCTACAGCCGAATAAATAATTTTTGGCGCTTCTACGTCCATATTTGGTAATGGAAAACGATAATATGTATACCCACCGCCAGCCTGGGCTTGTTGCTTTACTTCTCGAATATAATATTTTCCAGAACTATCTTGACTTTCCCATAAATTATCGCCTTCTCTTGTAGGGTGTCCAATTAACGTTCCTTCTTCGTCCATAATGTAAATATAACCATTGTCCCCTAGGTCACTTGTGTTTGTAATATTGCGCTTGCCTTCACTATTTTTCTCGCCTATTAATTCGCTACGAACGAGTTCCTGTGCCTGCGCTAATGTTAGCTCGCCACTTTCTACACGCTCATTGGCCATTGCGATTAATTGTAGTGATGTTTCCACGCTATTTTTAATAATCGTTTCCCCTAGTTGATCCATACCACTCTTTGCTTGAATATAGCTTGCTGTCCCAATGACCAAGCTTGGAATTAAAAATAGTAGAAATGAAAAAACAAATAGCTTCCCCCGAATGGATTGAAAAACCTTCACAAAATCCCCCCAAATCATTCAATTCCCTTTGTTTTAAGTATTCCAATATAATATATTTTTTACTTAAAAATCACCATTTTAGCTAACTAAAGCGTGATTCATGTTTTAGTATACCACTGTGAAATGAAAAAACTACAAAAAAATCACACTATCCTTTACGATAGTGTGATTTTTTAAGTTATTGCTTCAATAGATAGTTAAACATTGAATTTTTGCATTTCTGAAACAACATGCTTCGAATGGCTATCTAATTGATGTACGACTTCTTTTAAATGATCCACGACCTGTGTTTGATCATCCGAAGCATAGGCTAAATGTTTTGACTGCTCGGAAGTATCGTTGACAAGTCGGCTCATTTCTTCCGTTGACGCTAATATTTCTTCCGCACCGGCAGACATCTGCTCCACTACTGCCGAATCATCTTGAATGCGGTTATTGACATTATGAACAGACTGTAAAATCTGTTGTAAACGTTGCCCTATTTCATCCACCGCTTGTGTACCTTCTTTGACGCCTTCCGTTGTCGTACTCATATCTACTAGTACGCGCTCCGTAATTTGCGAGAACATTTGAATATGTGTTGAAATTTCATCAGCGGATTGACGTGACATTTCCGCAAGCTTTTTCACTTCATCAGCTACAACCGCAAAGCCTTTGCCCGCCTCACCTGCACGAGCTGCCTCAATCGCCGCATTTAACGCTAATAAATTCGTTTGATCGGCAATACTTGTAATGACGCTAATCATTTCTTTAATGGCCGAGAAGCTTTCGCCCATCTCACGCACTTGCTCGGATGTATGTTCTACCGATTTTTCAACACCTTGAATTTGTTTCACAACAACCGTAGCATTTTGTGAGCTATCTTCTACCATTCCAGTCATATCCGATGAAATTTCAGCAATTTCGTTAATCGTATCGGCTAATTTTTGAATTCCAATGGCCATTTCATTCATCGCGACACTTACTTCACCATTACTTGTTTGTTGCAAGGCACCGCTATGCGAAATAAGTGCAATATTTTCAACCATACCATTATTAGAGTCAATCACTTGGTTGGTTGACGTCTCGATTTGATCTACAACCATTCCTAAATCAATTGTACGCTCTTTTAATACTTTAAATGTATTCGATAATTCACCTAATGAATTACTAAAGTTTTTCGCGAATAATGTAATTTCGTTGTTCGCTTTAAAATCCATCTCATCTAGCATTGCTTTTGATTCCAAAATATCACCTGAAGCAAATTTTTCCGCCGCCGCTGATATCGTATTAAGTGGTGCTAGTGCTCGTTTCACATAGATACGAATTCCTATTAGTGCAATCATAATAATAGCAACAAATAACAGTGTCATGAGCGGTATAATTTGCTCCGCTACATCGCTCGTTAAGCTATCAATATAGGATGCATCAATATCAACACCGAGGTAGGCAATCGTATCACCAGCAGCATTTTTCACTGGCACAATACCTGTTACAAACTTACCGTAATCACTTGTTAAAATATCTGTAGCATAGTGGCCTTTTTCCATTACTTGCTCAATATGCTCATATTTTGTAGCGCCCGATACCTCATAGATTGCTGCAGCACTCTCTGTTTCATTTATAGGCATGCCATCGACTAAAAATTCAATATCTCCATTCTTCTCTGGTACAAAATACGTGTACGCATAGAGAACACCATTATGCTCTCGAAGCTCATTTAGTTGTTCTCTTAATTCCCAATATAAGTCATTCTCACTTGGATCTTTAATGAATTGTTCGTATTTTGCTGCATCAATAAATGTCACCATATTTTCGGCTACTTCTGTTGTTCGGTCTTTTACAGCAGACTCTACTGAACTAAATGTATTCTTCACCATCATAAAAATATTTAATACTAAAATAATAGCAAAGATGATTCCAATAAGTAGTATAATTCGACTACCTAATTGCTGCGTCTTTTTCATCTATGTTTCTCCTAATTATATTATTTTTGGTACATATATTTTGAATTATCAGAGGAGCTTTTGCAATAGCTTTCATAAAACACGCATACTTCTAACTATTTTCTAAAAAAAAAAACTCAAAGGAAATGATCCTTCAAGTCTTTTTACCTATTATTCGCCTAAATCTGCGTTATGGTATACGCGTTGAACGTCTTCTAAATCTTCTAAAGCATCAATCATTTTTTCGAATTTTACTAAATCGTCACCAGTTAATTCAACTTCTGTCATTGGTAACATTGTTAGCTCTGCAACTGTAAATTCCTCGATTCCAGCAGCTTTAAATGCTTCTTGCGTTGCATGGAATTGCTCTGGCTCAACATAAACAATAATTGTGCCTTCTTCATCCATAATGTCGCGCATATCTAAATCTGCTTCCATTAGGATTTCTAGGATTTCATCTTCTGATTTTCCTTCAATACCGAATACTGCAGTATTTTGGAACATATGCGCCGCCGAACCCGACACACCCATATTCCCGCCATTTTTACCGAATGCCGCGCGCACTTCTGAAGCAGTACGGTTTACATTGTTTGTTAAAGCATCAACAATTACCATTGTTCCCGCTACACCAAAGCCTTCGTAGCGTAACTCGTCGAATTGCTCATCGCCGCCACCTTTTGCTTTGTCGATTGCTTTTTCAATGATATGTTTTGGTACTGAGTATGTTTTCGCACGCTCTAATACGGTTTTTAATGCACGGTTTGATTCTGGATTTGGTTCACCTGATTTTGCAGCTACATAAATTTCACGACCAAATTTTGCATAAATACGACTGTTCGCTGCATCCTTACCAGCTTTTTTGTCCTTAATATTATTCCACTTACGACCCATTTCGTTCACTCTCTTTCAATAATCTATTAGATAATGTTATATAAAATCGAAAAAATATTTTAACCTAATTATTATACTTGAACTCTTAAAAAAAGTGAAATTACTATCCATAAAAATGCAAAAGTTTTAGCCTATTTTTCTTACTCTCCATTTGCTTTCTTATAACTTAGATGCTTCAATGCTAAATGTATCGCCGCCTTTTAAAGTACCACTTTCATAGCCTTTTTCGAACCAGCGCATACGTTGTTCACTTGTTCCATGCGTAAAGCTTTCTGGGACCACATAGCCCTGCGCTTCCATTTGAAGAGTGTCGTCTCCAATTGCATTGGCTGCTGTTAATGCTTCTTCAAAATCGCCCTTTTCTAAATAGCCTTTATTTTGCACATAATGCGCCCAGACACCCGAATAATAGTCTGCCTGTAGTTCTAATCGCTTCACCGCTTCATTGTATTCTGCTTGAGAGACTTTCCCATTTAGTGCATGTACTTGCTGTGATGCACCTAATAATGTCTGAACATGATGCCCTACTTCATGTGCCACAACATAGGCCATCGCAAAATCTCCTGGTGCATTGAAGCGGTTTTTCAATTCCTTATAAAAACTTAAATCAATGTACAATTTATAATCAGCTGGACAATAAAACGGCCCTACTGCAGCACTTTGTAGACCACAGCCTGAACTAACGCTATCCGTAAAGAGCACAAGTGTAGGATTTTTGTAAGTGCGGCCATTCTCTTCAAACACATGCTGCCACACATCCTCTGTATCTGCTAATACTACAGAGACAAACTCAGCAAGCTCTTGCTCTTCAGCAGTTGGCTCATAATTTTCAGTGGTTTGTCCATTTTGTGTGATGCCCTTTGTCACCTCATTCAGCACATCACCCGCATCGCCGCCATTTAATAATGTGAAAATAATGGCAATAATAATCCCAACACCGCCTAGCCCGCCACCTATTTTCCCAGCGCTCATACCACGGCGATCTTCAACGTTCGTACTTTTTCGTCTTCCTTTAACATCCATTTGATTTTCCCTCCAAGTAAAGTTCCACTTAATATCTCAAATAATTACCCGAAATGATGCTTACAATAACTTATCGTATAAATAGCCCAAGTGTTTAAATTTTTTTCATTTGTACTAAAACGTACTTGGCATTTTCCTCGTCTAATGGATAAGAAAAACAACCTTTGCGCCAAAAATAATGTGAATAGCTGTCTTTCTATATGTGATAACGTATACTTTCCTGTTCACCAAAAAGGAGAAAGGAGCGGATGCTTAGATGCTACTCTCAGATGAACATGCTTTTGGAGAGGCGATGAAAGCACATAGTGATTATTTGTTACGAATTGCGTATTTATACGTTAAGGATTGGCAAGTAGCTGAAGATATCGTACAAGATACATTTTTAACATATTATTTAAAATTTGAGCAATTCGAGGAGCGTTCTTCTCTTAAAACCTATCTTGTTCGAATCGTCATCAATAAATGCAAGGATTATTTAAAAAGCTGGAAATATCGCAAGCTCACACTGACGAATCAGTTTTTCGGCAGCAAAAAAGAAACGGCCCATACAATCGAAAAGGAAGAGCGGCTTGATATTGCTGAGGCCGTATTAGCATTACCGATTCATTTACGAGAGGTCATTATCCATTATTACTATGAGGAACTATCTGTACTAGAAGTCGCTACATTACTAGCGATTTCCGATAATACCGTTAAAACAAGACTTCGTAGAGCACGGCAATTATTAAAAGGTCAATTATCTCAAGATGCATGGGAGGTGCTCTCACATGAATGAAGTGAAACGCCAGCTCGATCATAAGATGGGCAATACATCACAAAGGGTGGAACGCATTATGAATCACGTCAATGATAATAAACGACAAGCAAAAAATAAAAAAGCAACACAAAAGCTGTACTATGCAACATTTGCGGGGTTTATCGCATTGCTTGCTGTCATTGCGGTCATCATCAATCCCTTTTCAACAAATGAGCCAAATAAAGCAACACGAATACCTACCGAACTAGAGGAACCATCAGTTGAAATAAAAGAGCCAAAAGACTATCGTGAAACGCTTAAAACATTCTTTAAGCAAGACGGCGATGTCGCGCACTTTTTAGGCTCGGGTAATGAGTTTGCAAGCTTTACAGAAAAAACGACATGGTTATTTGATGATTATGTCCAAATTTTAGAGGATAATGGCGGGGCCGTTTCTCAAAAGATTTATCGCATTACAGACAAAACCATTGAACTTGTCTACCAAGAGATTGCCGAACCAACAGCTAAAGTATTTACTGAACTTGAATTATCAGCTCTGCCAACAGCTCAAACGGTTTTACAATGGCCTCTTACAAATGAAGACAAGGTTGGCGATCTGTCTATTCAAATGCCTGTAGAAATTAAAACACCGTACCAAACGTTCTCTAATGCCATTATGCTTACGGAAGAAGTTGAGGGGGGGGAAAATAATTATTATTATGTAGAGGGCTATGGCTTAGTCGCTCGGGTTTTCGAGACAAGTGACGGCTATCGTGTAGCGTCTTCCCTTGCCTCAATTAATGAGCCACCTGCAACGACATCTGACGAAACCATTTCGATTTTAAACGTCGACACAAATGAGCTCGAATTACTACCGCTGCAGGAATTACCCTTTATTGATCCGATGCAGCCTTACACGACAACGGATGATTTTGAAATCACATACGAGCCACTATTCCGAACAGACGAAGGAGAGTTCGGGATGTTCGCTGCTTATTGCGGGGATTATAATTGCCAGCTTGCATTTGTCGTTCGAAACGGCAAAACCATTATTAGTGGGCCTGTTGTTTTTGGAAGTAAGATGAGTTTCAAACGCTCACCAAATCTCGAAAAGGTAATCATTGCATTGCGCTATATCGAGCCACTTGAGGATACCCTTATTGAACGCTCGATGCTCCAAATTGTTAACATCACAACGATGCAAGCAGAGGTGCCTACTTCTCAAGAAGTCTACTTTAGTGAACAAAGCTATCCCATCACTCATTATGATTGGATAGATGATACTATGATTCAACTGGAAGTAGCTGACATAAATGATGCCAAAGCAGATACAATTTATCATTGGCAGCAATATAACAGACCAACAAAAACAACCGAAGTTTATTTGCCATAAACCAAATGCCCACCATTCTTTAATGATTGGCGGGCATTTTTAATTTAACCTTCTAACACTTTCTCCAATAATGCCTCGCAGCCTTCCACGCATAAGTCATACGTCTCTTGAAAATCACCGGTATACCACGGATCAGGCACATCCTTTTGATGTGATGTTAAATCTAAAAAGCGAAACACCTTTGCATCGCCCTCTGCTCGTAGCATCTCAATCGTATTACGCACATTGCTCTCGTCCATGCATACTAAATAATCAAAATCATGTAAATCCGAGCTGCGTAATTGGCGTGCTCTCATTCCGCTCGTTGTGATGCCATATTGCTGTAGCTTTGCCTTTGTTCCCCGATGTGGGGGCTCGTCAATATGGTAATCACTTGTGCCAGCTGAATCGACTTTAATTTGGCTAGTTAATCCGCGCTTTTTTATTAAATCGCGCATCACTGCTTCAGCCATTGGGGAACGACAAATATTGCCTAAACAAATAAAAAGCACCTTTTTCATTTTTTCACTCCTCATTGAAAGAAGCTGCACGAAAAGTTTCGTACAGCTCGCATCTTATTTTACTTCGGGATGTTTGGCTTTTAGCTCGTTCGTTAAACGCACTAATTCTTCTTCTAAAAATTGCACTGATGCGTCACGACCTTCTTTGCCAGACTCCACTGTAAAAGGCTTGCCGTAAATTAAATAACCTTTTTGACGTTTGAATACACTCTTTGCATCTTTTGGTCCAATATAAGCAGCTGGTAATATTTGCGATTTCGAAAGCTGTGCAATCGTTACAGCACCCGCCTTTAGCTCTGAATTTTCTGAGCTACGTGTGCCACTTGGGAAAATACCAACAATTTTGCCTTCTTTAATTAATTGACGAGGAATTTTAATAACACTTGGTCCCGGGTTGTCACGGTCTACCGGAAAGGCATTTAATTTAGTAATAAGCCAGCCTAATCCTTTAATGTCAAATAACTGCTTCTTGGCCATGAAATGAATTTCACGAGGCAGCATCGATAAACCTAAATTTAAAATATCGATATAGCCATTATGTGTACACGCCACAACAAAGCCGCCCTCTTTTGGTACATTTTCGACACCATATACTTTTGCCTTGGACCCATTAACCCCTAAAATTCCGTTTACTACACCTGCGATAAATTTATACACGATTCGTTTCCTACCTTATTCGTTCATTGTCATTCTATTGTAAGCGATAATTCACTATTGCTTCAACCGAAACTATTTCTCACTTGCTTTGGCAATTGCTTCAACTAAGCTTGGCAACCAATCCGCCAAATGACTAAAGGCAAAACCTTTTTTCGTTGCACGCTCATTATTCATATACCATGATGCCGGAATTGCATAGGGTGAACGAATTTCGTCTGTACCGAGCAATGAAATTTTCGCACGTTTATTCGTTTTTTCTTCAATTAAGGCAATTAAATCTTTCAATGAAATGATTCCATTCGCTGTTGCATTAATTGGGCCTTCTATATCTTTCATGCCTACCCATGCTAAAAACTCTGCTGCTTCAGTTGCTTGAATGAACGACATCTCGGCATCCATATTAACAAATCCAATTGGCTCATCATTCAGAATGCGTTTGATATGGAAATGCAGCCGACGCGTGTAATCATCCTCGCCCATAACAATTGGGAATCGAACCGCTACAACTGGAAATTGTGCATATTTGTAAAATACGGCCTCAGCTTGACGCTTCCCTTCACCGTACGTAAACTCATGCGTATCGCCCATACGTATTTCGTAATTATATGGATTAAAATCTTCTTCCACATGGGCAATACCATTGGCTTCATAGGTAGACAATGTCGATGTAAAGACCAATTTTTGTATTGATCCGTTGAAAATTTCACAAAGCTGCTTTGCTTCATTTGGTGAATAGCAAATATTATCGAAAACAACATCGTATGTTCTATTGGCTAACGCGGTTTGAAAGGCCTCAGCATCTCTACGATCGACCTTAATATGCGCAACCTTGTCACCAAAAGGATTTTCGGACATCCCGCGCGTTACAATCGTTACTTCATGGTTATCGGCTAATAAATTTTCAACTAATTTTCTTCCAAAAAAGCGTGTGCCACCTAATACTAAAATTTTCATAGTCCATTACTCCATTCCAATTAATAGATCTAAATCAATCGTAATTTGCTGTAGCTTAATATTTTCCTTATGTTCAATATGCCATCCAATCGGCGTCATTTCTAGTAATTTCTGCACCAGATGTTCAGCAAGTGGAAGCGTATAGGTTACTCGTTTTATATCTACCTTGTTAAAGCTCGCCTTAAAGCGCTCGACCGTTCGCTCATTGGAATAATTTTCTTTTTCTGAATCAGCAAAGGCTTGCACACGTAATTCCTTTAAATAATTTTCCTGAGGTACGACTTTAATCACCTTACCCCCCGGCTTTAAAAGACGCTTAAATTCTTCGTAATTTGCAGGCGATAAAAAATTTAAAATGACATCAAATGCTGCTTCATTGTATGGACTGTTTGCTAAATCGCCTACACACCAAATCTCTTCATTATAAAACTTTGCTGCAGCAACAATGCCTTCCTTTGCAATATCAACACCAACGCCTATTGCGCCATCAAGTCGCTGACAAATACGGTGTAGATGGGAGCCCTCCCCGCAGCCTGTATCTAAAATAATGGGATATTGGTCGTTTATTTCCCCGGCAATAACCTGTTGTACTTGGTCATATATGCCTGATTGAATTACTTCATGACGCGATTCAAATAAGTCTTTTGAATACATCGATTGCATCGGATGACTTAATAAATAGATATACCCTTGCTTGGCAACATCAAAGGAATGGTTCGACGGACAGCTCATTTTACCTTCATCGCTCATTGTCATTTGTTGTTTACACAGTGGGCATGCAAAAATTTCAATTATTTGTTGAAACTGTTGAATACTTTGCGCGCGTTTTGATAATAGACCCATCATCAGATTCTCCTTCTCTTGTTGTTCGCTAGTATCGTACCATAAATGATGTGAAATTAGAAAAACTCCATTCTTGCCACATGCTTGCGAGTTGATAGGTCTTCTTCCGCTAGATCCCCTTAATCACTATAAAAAAGGGAACTAGTGATCACTAGCTCCCTAAAATTATTATTCTATTGATATAATTCATCAATCGTCACAAATTCATAGTTTTCTTGCTTTAAATATTGAATAACGGCGTCTAGTGCATCCGCTGTTTCCTGATGAATATCATGCATTAAAATGACACTTCGATCTTTTGCATGTAATTTTACACTCTCTAATGTTTTAGCAGGTGTTTTATGCTTCCAATCCATTGTGTCGATATTCCATAACACCGAATTGACCTTAATTTCGTTGCGTACATTCTCATCAATCGCTCCATAAGGTGGACGATATGCTGTTGGGTACTGTCCTATTGCCTCAAATATTGCATTGCTTGCACGGTCGATTTCCTCATGCATTTGAGCTGGTGTTAATTTCGTCAAGTTTTTATGACTCCATGTATGACTAGCAATTTCATGTCCTTGTTGCGCCGCTTGTTTTACAATTTCCGGATGTTTTACTACATTTATCCCTAGCACAAAAAATGTTGCCTTCACATCATGCTTTTGCAAAACATTTAAAATTTGTACTGTACTCTTATCGTTAGGACCATCATCGAATGTTAGCGCTATTTGTTTGCGCTGTTCTTGTGGCTGAGGCTCTTCAATCGGTTCCTTTTGATTTTCCTCTTCGGTCTCTTCTGTATTTACCAATAACTCACTCACCGTTATGTATGCTTCACAATCACGAATAACACGGTGAAGTCCACCTTTATCCATATAAAAAGGATGACTCAAGTCCATTTTATTCCATGTTTGTTGTGGTAATTGCTTTACAAATTGTTCATAGCCTTGTTGTTCGTGATACGTCGCGTTCATACCTATATTTTCAGCATTTGTACCAATTGGACTTGCCGGCCATCGAATAATCAGCAAGCTTACCAACCCAACTAAAATACCGATTATTATTATTATTATTTTTTTGCGCATCTTGCTACCCTCCACCCGTCTATTCTACATATATAGACGTATGAAGAACATCAAAAAGTTGATAAAATATAAAAAAATGCTCGAAAAATTTCCGAGCATTTCAAAAGTCATGTATTAGTAGGCTGTCCACCCTGCATCTGCCGTAATGACAACACCATTTACAAAATCTGAATCTTCCGTGGCCAAAAATAGAGCGACACGTGCAATATCTTCTGGCTCCCCCGAACGTGGATTGAATCCAGCGCCTGCCATTGCACGAGCCAAACCATGTTCATTTGCACTTTGGAAACTTGCTCCAATATTTGTATTAACTCCACCAGGGGCTATTGCATTACATTTAATTCCTTTTTCTGCATATTGGAAGGCGGTGTTCTTCGTAAGTCCGACTACCGCATGCTTAGCTGCTGTATAGGCTGCACCAGCACGTGAACCATATAAACCACCTACAGAAGCGATATTAATAATTGTACCTGCACCTTTTTCTAAGAAAATCGGCATCGCTTGACGAATTCCACGCATAACACCTTTAACGTTCACATCAAACACGCGGTCCCATAATTCATCTTTTACATCCCCTACTGGAGAGAAATCATCCATGATGCCTGCATTATTGACTAATATATCAAGTGTACCATAGCTATTTTGAGCTGCTTTAATCAGCTTATGAATGTCTGCTTCAACTGCTACATTGGATACAACAGCCGTTGCCGTACCTCCCAATGCTGTAATTTCTGAAACGGTTGTACCCGCACCCTCTAACGTCAAATCTGAAACAACAACCTTTGCGCCCTCTTTAGCAAATAAGATGGCAATGGCTTTCCCCATACCGGATGCTGCCCCTGTTACAACTGCTACTTTACCTTGTAATCTCATGAAAAAACCTCCCAAACAGAAATTTTTACTACACTCAGTATTTCGACAATTCACTACAAAATCCTCTGCACCATGGATTCTTTTTTTCATTAGGGAACCCAAATTATTCTAAATCGTACACTTTTATGTCTTCTTTATCTATAGCTGTTCCCGTATAGCCAATTCTCCACAAAACATAAAAAAAGCTAAGCAGACACTTCTAATCTACTTAGCTTAATGTTTATACAGTCGATACCTTATTTGCTTTTAACAGAGCACTCTTTGTATTCATCGTGCTTTCTAATGCCACAAATAATGTTTGAATGTCAGGTTCTGAAATGGCTTTCCCCTTGAGCGTACTCGTCCATTTTTTTAGATCCTTCATTTTTAATACTTCTACATTTTCTGACTCAATTTCAATTTGCTGGAACGAACAATCATTTGTGAATAATACGACAGATTGAAATACCTGTTCATCCACTTCTGATAGCTGATCTTGTAGAGCAAACATGAGAAGCTTTGTTTCATGGATTGGATTATTGAATGTACGACTCTTTCCCTTATGTAATAACTCTTTCCATTCATAATCACGCTCACGGCCATTAATCCAACCTGATTTTGCTCTCATATCAATCACATAAATGCCCGACTCATGTAATAATACCGCATCGATTGATTTTTGCTCATCATTCACTGGGATTTGTACATCCACCAAAATTTTGTGGGGACCATTTACTTGATTTAATACATCAACTATTTTATACATTTTGCGAATTTTTTTGCTGGCTAGCATATCTAAGTAAGAATACCCCGTCAGTTTATAAAATGGGGAATTATCATGACGGTATATATTTACCATAAAGTAACTTATTATAACAAGCGCTACTACTATTAAAACTAGTGCCACAGAGCCCACTCCTTGCCTCATGCTTCATTATCCTTCATTTTAACAAACCTCATGGGTCTTTTCTATGCACCTATAGACCACTTTTACTATTACAATTATCCTTTGTATAAAGCAAGAAATAACGGAAAAGTACTAGTAATCATCATTTTTTTAGTGATTGCTGATCCTGACCGATGAGAGCAACCAGCTGCTCTAATTTTTCTATCGTATAGGTTGGCAAAACGGTTGTTGTTGGCGCCTTTTTCAGTGGATTTAGCCAGCATGTGTCAATACCAGCCCCTGCACCACCGATTATATCTGCACTATAGGAATCCCCGATAATCATTGCCTTTTCGGGGTCAAAATGCGGAATACGTTCAAATACATAATCAAAAAATGGCTTCATCGGCTTCTGATAGCCTGTATCTTCAGAGACAAATACTTGCTTAAAATACGGGGCTAAGCCTGTTACTTGTAGGCGTTTGGCTTGTGTTTCTGAAATGCCATTTGATGTAATATAGAGCTCATATGTTGGGGCTAATAATTGAATCGTTTCTAGAGCGCCCTCAACAAATACTTTGCTTTCTGCTAAGTAACTACGAAATTCTGCATCTAATGCAGGACCGTCTACATTGCGGCCGAAATATTCAAATGTTTTACCGAAACGTGTTGCCATTAGCTCTTGTCGTGTTACCTGTCCTTGCTCTAAAGCCGTCCATAATCCACCATTAATCTTCTGGTAAACATGCTCCACTTCAGGTGTTAGTGGAAAATCATGCGCTGCAAATAATTTAGGGAGCGCTATCTTTTCTGCTGCTTTAAAATCTAATAATGTATCATCTAAATCGAAAAATAAAAATTGGTAGTCCTTCATTTGCTTAAAACTCCATTTCGTTCAATCTCATTCACTTACCTTATCATAAACCCCCTAAAATATTAACTATTTACACCATCAACATCTTTCGTGTAACATGCCTATAGTGAATGTATAGAAAGAAGGTTTCTTTTATGGGTTTTGATTTAGACCCACAGCTCATTATTATCTTAATTGGCTTTGGTTTTTTGGCGGCATTTATTGATTCGGTTGTTGGTGGAGGTGGCCTTATTTCATTGCCTGCACTCATGTTCGCAGGTTTAAGTCCCTCTGCTGCAGTAGCTACAAATAAACTAGCTAGTTCGATGGGCGCTTTAACAAGTACGATTACATTTTATCGGTCTGGTAAATTGGATTTAAAATCGGTCTTAAAATTTGTACCATTTGTCTTTATTTGTTCGATTATAGGTGCATGGATCGTGCATTTGCTCGACCCCAATTTATTAAAACCGCTCATGCTACTCATGTTAGCGATTGTAGCGGTTTATACAATATTAAAAAAGGATTGGGGTGGCATTTCTGGGGTCAAAAATCTTTCAAAGCCGAAATATCTCTTATTTTTCCTTGTTATAGCATTAATTGGCTTTTATGATGGCTTTTTAGGCCCGGGAACTGGCTCCTTTTTAATCTTTGCCTTTTTAGTAGTAGGCTATGATTTTTTAAAAGCAGCAGGCAATGCCAAACTACTTAACTTAACGAGTAATGTCGGCGCATTATTGATGTTTATCTATTTAGGTCAGGTTAATTATGGGTACGGAATCATTATGGGCTTATCGCAAATTGCCGGGGCAATGGTAGGCTCACGCTATGCCATTAAACGAGGTAGTGGCTATGTGCGCGTGCTATTCATTATTGTGACATTTACACTGCTTGCCAAAAATGCGTATGATTATTTCTTTTAATCAGAAAAAGCTTGTTCGAATTATAATGAACAAGCTTTTTGTCATATTAAGCCAATGATGATAAACCAAACAACCGGTACCAGAAGTGCCGGGAGCATATTTAACGTTTTACTATCCTTTATTCCTAAAATAGATAGCCCCGACGCTAAAATAAGCACACCCCCAACAATCGATACTTCCGTCATTAAGCTCTCCGTTAAAAACGGCTCTAAATAACCAGCCGCTAAATAAATGCCGCCCTGCCAGAAAAACAAGACCACAGCAGCAAACATAATACCGATGCCATATGTCGCTGCTAATGCCATCGACGTCACCAAATCAAGCGTAGCATTTGTTAATAAATAGGTATGGTTATTATATAATGCGCTTTCAATCGGACCTAAAATAGATAAGGTCCCAACACAAAATAATAAAATCGCGGTTGAAAGGCCCTTACTTAAATTTGAATTTCCAAAGCGAGCTACAAGCATATTAAATCTCCCATCTACATTCAGCATAGCGCCGATCAAGCCCCCGATTGCTAGGCTCATAATAAATAGTACGGGATAGGTACTTTTCGGCATATTCTGCACGATTGCATTTGCGCCTAATGCAACTGCGGCAAAGCCCATTGCATTAAATAATGCTGCCTGGTATTCCTCTTTAATGCCCTTTTTCAATACTGTACCGATAAGTGTTCCTAAAATAATTAATACCGTATTGACGATTATTCCAAACATCCGGTAAATCTCCTTGTTTTATGTATGAAAAAACTCCGAAAAACTTCGGAGCTTTATAAATTATTGCATTTCTATTGTTGGTCCCATTACTGGTGGTACACTTAGCCCTGCTTGGCGCAATAATACCGTCATTTGGCCAACATGATGCGTTTGATGTGTAATGACTAAGCGCAATAATGCCCCGCGCTTCATTGTTCCACCTAATGCTGGTACTTCTTCAAGCAGCTGCTGTTCTGTTAATGTCGCCGCTTCCTTTTTATAAGCTTCGCGCACCTGTTCATACATATCTGTGATTTCAGCCATCGTTTCCGGCTGCTTCATATCAGGGCCAGGTGCTGGAATTTGTAGCCCAGCAAAATGGCCAAATGCCCCTGCAACTTGAATCAAATGCCATGATAGCCAACCTAAAGAGTTATGATCTTCTATAATAGCTACACCCATCTTGTCATCTGGAATGGCTTGCATCACTTTTAATACCCCTTTAGATGCAATTGCCCAATCTTGAACAAAATCTTCTGCTACACGATACATATATAAATCCCCCTTATATTTTACTACCATTATCATACAAAACTCTCTCGCATTACGCTATTTCAAACACTTATCTAAATGCCTTTAATACTTGCCATACCTGTACTTTTTCCTCAAAGGACTTTATATTTTTTCCCGGGATTGGACTTGTGGAAGGCATTTTTTCATAAGCTCGGTTTCCAAGTACCTGTAAACCAACATGCTTTTTAAAAACATCAAAGCTCTTTCCACCATTAAACAACACGAGTTGAATTTGCGGGTATTGTTGAAATAAGGCTTCAAAATTATTCGGTACTTCATTTTTAATCGTTGCATCTAAGCTACCTTTTCTTTCGCAGCTCGCAATGGAGTCCCATAGCCCGATGTAATTGGCACGTAAAAGTGCGATTCGTTCTTCATAGCTATCTGGGATTTCAATATGAAACAATTCACCGATAATTGGCCAAAAGTGATTGCGTGCATTGCCGTAATATTGCTGTTTGTCGAGCGACTGCTTACTTGGCATAGAGCCAACAACCAAGACACGTGTGTTTTCGTCCACAATCGGCGGTAGGATATTTTGAATCGGTTGCATCTTGTTATACTCGCTCATAAACAACCTTCCCAGCTACAACAGTTTTCAAAGCGATTGTTTGTAAAATTTCCTCTGATGCACAGGTTAATAAATCACGATCTAAAATTGTAAAATCGGCATCATAGCCCTCTTTTATTAATCCGCGCTCATGCTCCTTACAAATCGCCTGCGCACTACCGAACGTATACATTCTCACCGCTTCGTAGCGCGATAATTTTTGGGCAGCATCATAGCCATCATGCGTATCGCCCGCCTTTTTACGTTCCACTGCCGCATAAATCGTTTCAAACGGGCTAATGGCTTCAATCGGTGCATCTGTTCCCGCTGCACAAATAAGACCTTGTTCTATAAATGTTTTCCATGCATAAATATGCCCAGCTCGATTATGCCCTAGTTTTTCGAGCACCCATGGAAAATCAGACGTCACAAAGGCCGGCTGCAAATCTAAAATAACCGGTAGCTGTTTAATCCGCTGTAATTGGCAATCTGAAATATAGCAGCAGTGAATTAAACGATCACGCTTGCCTTGAGGTACAGGATATTTTTCTAAATATGTAAGCACTTGCTCCACACCCGCATCGCCAATTAAATGAATCGCTACAGCTTCATTATAATGACGGGCTAATTGAACAAGAGTCTCGATTTGATCATTCGTATGAATAAGCATGCCTTTATTCGTTGGATCATTTGCATAAGGCTCAAGAAGTGCGGCAGTCGAACCCCCAAAGGAGCCATCTGCATAAAACTTCATCGCACCTGGCTCAATAAATGGTTCGTTAAAGGACGCCTGCTGCTCATTCATCTGTTCAAATACGGCATGATGGCGCAATAAATTAACACGGAAATGTTGATGCACTCCAATCGTTCTATGATAGGCCGTTAATGGATTGGTATAGTCACCAAAGTAACTCATCTCCTCCGTATGACCACCTGTTAAGCCGTACTGTTGCATATCTGCAATTGCCAGCTCGAGCGAATGTACTAAACTGTCAATATACGCCTCCCCCTGCTGCTGAAAGGTTTCGGACACTACATTCATCGCTTGTTCATATATTAAGCCATTCAGCTGACCATCTTCAGTGCGTCCAAACTTTCCACCTTTAGGATCTGGTGTTGTAGATGAAATATTCGCTTGTTCAAGTGCTGCTGAATTCACAAGCGCAACATGGTGACAAATGCGATTTAAATACATAGGATGAGACGTTACCATATCGAATTGCTCTTTTGTCGGAATAGTGCTGTCTGTAAATTGATTTTCATTCCAACCTTCTCCGATTAGCCACTGACCCGGTTGGAGCTTATTTGAAGCTTCACCAATCAATTGCAAAAGCTGTTCGCCACTTTTAGCATGTGTTAAATCCAAACGCTTCAGCTTTTCACCATGCCCTATCATGTGTAAATGACTATCAACAAAGCCCGGATACATAACCGCGCCCTGTAAATCGATTATTTCGTCTGCTAGAGGCTGTAACGCATCGAGCGTTCCCGTTGCAAGAATTTTCCCACTCTCTACAAGTACAGCTTGCACTATTTCCCATTCATATTCCATTGTATAAATAACGCCATTTGTCCACAGTTGCCTCATTGTAATATCCCCATTCTACATATCAAAAACTTGTCGTGTATACGGCTCTCCAATATTCATATGGTCTAAAATTGATTCATATGAGCCTTTGTGAATAAACGTGATTTCCTCAAGTTCTGCGAAATTTTCAAAATAAGATTTCGCTAATGTTTCTACAAACATCGATGCCCCAGCCGAACCTTGAATGGTATAAACATCATCACCTAAATTTAAAATCAAGCTCTTATTGTCATTCTCAAAGGTATAATCCAATAGCTCAACCTCATGCTGATTAACATGTTCAAAAATAAACGGTACTAAATCTGCATCATTCCCTGTAAAGGATTCTTCATATGGCATCGTATATTCTGCATTGCTATCCGCTTTATAAAGTACAATTGTTTCTGCTTCTTCTAATTTTCCTTGTCCCGTATTCGTAGGCTCTTTTTTATCCGTCCCACAAGCAGCCAACACAACGGTCATCAATAATACAAAAACTAGCTTTTTCATGCGCTCCCACTCCTTATGATGTATTAACTTTACGATAACGAAAATAATCTAAATTTTCAAATACCAACTACACCGAGGCATAATTGCGTACGTATTTTTAAGCTCGTTAAAAAAACCCCCTTATCACTATGTAAAAAGGGGGGCATTTTCATTTGATATAGCTCTGGATTTCTTGAATAATCTCTGTTAATTCTCGATCCGTCGTTTGGATACGAATGAATTCACTTTCTAATGCATGGAATTCTTCAACAAAACGCTGGCGCAATGCTTCATCATTTAATTGGTCGTCTAAAAAGCCTCGACCACGTGCATCTAAACGCAATTGACGCTCACCTTCTTCTACATCTAAATAGAATATGTAGTCTGGCTTTCGGATTGTGTAAAGTTCTGTTTCGTATTCATATTTTACATCCACACCCTTTGCTCGGTGCGAAACAACGGTATCGATAAAATGGCGAATACAATAAATATTATGGTCATGCTCAGCCATTTTTTCATTGATTACCTCTGTTAATTGAACATTTGATGCTAAGTAGTATAAATAGTGTGCGGTTGGTGACTGATGGAATAACTTTTCATCAATATCATGGCGATTTGATGAAAATGGATATGGCGGTGATTTTAATAATGAAGAACCTGGATCTTCGAAGTGCAATTGATCGCCAACTGTACTCGTACCACTGCCATCTAAACCTGTAATAACAACTAATTTACCCATGAAAGTTCATCTCCTTTCGAATCCTCAAAAATGTACCATACTTCCACTATTTCGTAAATGAATCCTAGTATAACTGTTCATATATCGTCACAATAATTTCCAGACAAATACCAAGAAAGAAAATAAAATATTTTCTAAAAATATTGACAATGAATATTCACTACACTAATATTAAGGAACACTAAATAATTTAAACTAAGTAAAGGAGGCAATGACCATGATGAACCCAATTGTAAAATTACAACCAAACTATACAACATCATACATGCCTACCTTAACTCTTTGTTTTAAATGTTAATTCGAACGTAAATAAAAGGGCACAGGTATGGTTATATCTGCGCCCTTTTTCGTTTTGACACCTTTTCGAAAAATCGGATTGGTGTCTTTTTTGTTTGTATGACAGACAAAACGACAGATATTTAGTGAAAAAATTCTTGGGAGGGCTTTGTATGATGATTTTCATGCAACGAAAACTATTAAGACAGGATCTCTATGACGATGGGTAGCTACTTAGCAAACTTCAAAGAAAGAAGGTACACAACTAATGTTTAATGTGTTTGTCAAAATGAAATGGTTTTTTAAAGAATACCGTAAACAATACATGCTCGCGATTACATTACTAATGATTGCGAGCGTTATCGAAGTCTTGCCTCCTATGATTTTAGGGGAAGCGATTGACTCGATGACGAACGGTGAAATGAGTAGTACACTGCTATACAAGTATATCGGCTTCATTCTTGTTGCAGCAGCGGTGAGCTATGCACTGAATTTTGTATGGCAATATCAGCTATTTGGTGGCTCGATTGCCTTAGACCGTATTTTACGAAAAAAATTAATGCATCAATTTTTACAAATGACGCCGACGTTTTATGAAAAGAATCGTACGGGTGATTTAATGGCCAAAGCAACAAACGACTTAAATGCTGTTACCTTAACAGCAGGCTTTGGGATTATGACATTAATTGATTCGACTGTATTTATGGCACTCATTATTTTAGCGATGGGCTTCTTCATCTCTTGGAAGCTCACATTCTTTTCTATGCTCCCTATTCCGATTATGGCGATTATTATCCAATATTTAGGTAAAATTGTTCATGAGCGCTATATGATCGCACAAGGGGCATTCGGCGAAATGAATGATAGCGTTTTAGAATCAGTCGCTGGAACACGTGTTATTCGTGCCTATGTTCAGGAAACAAAAGACGAAGAGCGCTTTAGTGAGATGAGCGAAAATATTTTCGCAAAAAACATGCGTGTTGCTTACATTAATGGTCTGTTCATGCCGATTACGAAAATCGGTACGGGCATATGCTATGTCATTGCGCTTGGCTACGGTGCAGTGCTTGTTTCGAATAACCAATTATCCGTAGGTCAGCTTGTTTCATTTAATGTTTATTTAGGTTTAGCGATTTGGCCGATGTTTGCAATTGGAGAGTTAATCAATGTTATGCAGCAAGGGAGTGCTTCATTAGACCGTGTTCAAGACACATTAGACTATGAGGCAGATGTGAAAAACCCTGCGCATGCAACAGCCTTTACATCACCAAACACGATTGGATTCTCGGAGTTCACGTTCCAATATCCATTATCTCAAGCAAAAAACTTACAGCAAATTTCGCTGAATTTACAAAAAGGGCAAACGCTAGGTATCGTAGGAAAAACAGGTGCTGGTAAGACGACGTTCATTCGTCAATTACTGCGTGAATACCCTCTTGGTGATGGTCATATCGTCATTAACGATACGGACTTAGCAAACATGAACAAAGAACAAGTTTTAGACTGGATTGGCTATGTACCACAAGATCATGTGTTGTTCTCACGTACGATTCGAGAAAACATATTATTTGGTAAAGAGGAGGCAACGAAAGCTGACATTGATGAAGCCATTCGTTTAGCCGATTTCGAAAAAGACTTAGCCAATTTACCACTTGGCATTGAAACTCTTGTTGGTGAAAAAGGGGTGTCTTTATCAGGTGGACAAAAACAGCGTGTATCCATTGCACGTGCTTTAATTAAAGACCCAGAAATTTTAATTTTAGATGATTCGTTATCCGCGGTAGACGCGAAAACCGAATCAAAAATTATCGAAAACATTCAAACAGAGCGTGCTGGAAAAACGACGATTATTTCAACACATCGCTTATCAGGAATCCAACATGCCGACGAAATTATCGTGCTGGATGATGGACTGATTGTAGAGCGCGGTACACATGAAGAGCTTCTTCTATTAGGTGGCTGGTATAAAGAACAATTCGACCGCCAGCAGCTTGAGGAGGTGGAATCATGAGTACGTCAAAAAGACTTTATCTCTACGCATTACAATTTAAAAAGCCGATTTCAATCGGGTTATTCTTACTAACAATTGCCGTTGCTACCGATATTGCAGGGCCATTTATCGCCAAATATATTATCGACCATTACATGACACCAGGAAGCATCGAAGCAAGACCAATCATTATTTTACTTTCGATTTTCTTCCTACTTTCTGTGTTAACCGCTGTATTCCGCTATGCGATGAATATTTTCTTGCAGCGCGGCGCAAATCATGTTGTTCAACAGCTACGTAAAGATATTTTTGGACATATTCAAAAGCTACCAATTGAATACTTTGATAACTTACCAGCCGGAAAAGTTGTTGCCCGAGTAACAAATGATACGGAGGCAATTCGAAACCTTTACGTAACAGTACTTTCTCAATTTGCCAACAGCTTTATTACAATTGCAGGCGTCTATATTGCGTTATTCATTTTAAATTGGAAAATGGCGTTATTTGCGCTACTGTTAATTCCAATTGTCTATGCATGGATGATTTTATACCGCAAATACGCATCACAATACAACCACGTGATTCGTACAAAAATCGCGGATATTAACGCGATGATTAACGAATCCATTAATGGGATGACGATTATTCAGGCGTTTCGTCGCGAGGAGCAAATGAAGGCTGAATTCGATGAGATGAACGACGAACACTATGCCTACAACCGTAAATTATTAATTTTAGATTCTGCGACAAGTCATAACTTAGTTAATATTCTGCGCTTGTTGATGTTTGCTGTATTTGTCTACTATTTCGGTACTCAATCGATGACTTTACCAGAGGCCATATCGGCGGGTACTTTATATGCATTCGTTGATTACATCACACGTTTATTCAATCCAATCACGAATCTAGTCAACCAATTCTCTCAATTAGAACGTTCACTTGTTGCAGGTTCTCGTGTGTTTGAACTACTAGACCAAAAAGGTGAAGATGTTAGTCTAAAACGCATTGATCGCTATAAAGGTAATGTTGTATTTGATAATGTATCGTTTGCTTACAAAAACAACGACTACGTATTAAAAAACATCAACTTTGAAGCAAAGCAAGGTGAGACGATTGCCCTTGTTGGTCATACCGGCTCAGGGAAAAGCTCAATTATGAACCTATTATTCCGCTTCTACGATCCACAAAAAGGGCGAATCGTTATTGATGGGCAGGACATTACAAAGCTGCCGCGCCAAGCAATTCGTGAGCATATGGGCATCGTATTACAAGATCCTTACTTGTTTACAGGAACCATTGCATCAAACGTGAGCTTAAATGATGCGCGTATTACACGTGAAATGGTGGAAAAGGCGTTAGAGGCAGTTGGTGGCGAGCGTGTATTAGCGAAATTTGAAAAAGGGATTGATGAGCCTGTCATTGAAAAAGGAAGTACGCTTTCTTCAGGTCAGCGCCAACTTATTTCCTTTGCACGTGCCTTAGCATTTGACCCCGCCATTTTAATTTTAGATGAAGCGACTTCGAATATTGACTCAGAAACTGAGGAAATTATTCAACACGCGATGGACGTCTTAAAGCAAGGCCGTACAACGTTCATCATCGCACACCGTTTATCAACAATTAAAAATGCTGATAAAATCCTAGTATTAGACCGTGGCGAAATTGTTGAGCAAGGTAACCACGACGAGCTCGTAGCCTTAGGTGGGAAATATGAGCTAATGTACCGATTGCAGTCAGGTGCACTAACTTCATAACATTGAAAGGCGTATGGCCTCTTCACTTTGAAGACTCCATACGCCCTTTTATTATTTTAATAATTTTTTATTTGGCCAATAGGACCATTTACCAAACACCGTAATCAATGCTGGCACGAGCAGTGGACGTACGACAAATGTATCCAGTAATATACCAACTGCTGTTACGATACCAAACTGAACTAATAATTGAATCGGTAATGAGGCCAATACTAAGAATGTTCCGGCTAAAATTAAGCCTGCTGACGTTATCACTGCCCCTGTTGACGCAATCCCTTCACTAATCGCCTTTTTATGCTCGATCCCATGCTTACGATTTTTCCAAATGTCTGAAATCATGAAAATATTATAATCATTTCCAAGCGCAATAATAAATACAAAGCTGTACAACGGAATAGCACTCGCCATTGCTTCATGCCCTAAACCATAATGAATGATTAACCAACCCGCGCCTAGTGCCGAGAAGAATGAAATCACCACGGTAATCATTAATTGAATCGATGTAATAACCGCACGTAAATAGACTAACAATACAACAAAAATAATCATAATCATTACTGGTTGAATGAGCTTTTCATCACCAAGTTGTACAACCTTGTTATCTAACTGTGAACTCGTTTCACCACCAATCCAAAATGCCCCGTCAGCTAAGCTATGATCTGCTAAAATCGACTTCACATCAATTTTCATTTGCTTAATATCATCCATTGCTGCATTTGAATAGGGATCTTTATTTAACTCAATTTCATAAAGCTGGATATTTGCATTCGTTTCACCTGTACGCACATCTTTCACTACCCCAACATAAGGTAAATTGGCTAGTTGCTCGCCAATATTTATCTCCTTACCTTGTGTATCTACTAATAACTGTACAGGCGCTAACTCACCAGCCGTGAAATTTTCCTCGATGATCGTAAAACCTTCACGTGACTGCATATCTTCTGGGAATGAAGAAATTAAATCGTAATTGTATTTTATATTCGTTGAGGTAAATGCTAAGCCAATTAAAATTGCACCTGCAACTACGATTACTAACAACGGTTTTGCCGTTACAAATTCCCCTACTGCACGCATAAAACGATGGTTTTCTTTTCGAGCTTTTAGCGCTTTGTTTTTCTTTTCTGCTTGTGCCTTTTCTGCTATCTCTGTACGAGGAATAAATGGCCAAAAAGCCGCGCGCCCCAAAATGCCGAGAATAGCTGGTAATAGTGTCACAACGGCAAAACCGGTAATAAGTACCCCAAAACTAAACGGGACTGCGAAGCGCTGGAATGCACCATAGTCTGCCAACCCCAATGTAGCCAACCCGATTACAACGGTTAAACCACTCATAACAATAGCACCTGTTGATTCGCGAACTGCCTGTGCAAGTGCTGTAAATTTATTTTCCTCCGTTAATAATTTGTCACGATAACGCGTGATTAAAAATAAACAATAATCTGTCCCAGCACCGAATAAGAGGACAATCATAATCGATACGGCTTGTGCATCCTTATCAATCCATCCATTTTCAGCCATTGCCCCGAGTAATGGACTCACGACTAAAAAGGCAATTCCTACAACAGCTAAGGGAATAATCGCTAAAATTGGCGAACGATAGATGACCAATAAGATCACTAAAATAATGATGACGGTTGCAATCATTAACTGTACATCAGCCGATTTAAAAAGGTCTGTAGCATCTACCGAAATCCCAACTGGACCTGAGAAGCGTGCATGTAAGCCTTCATCTTCTAGCTTATTTTCGTATGGATTTTCACCAAATTGCACTTCGGTTTTTTCAGCTAACACTTGTAAATTTTCTTTTAATACTTCCGTTGTTTCGTCCGCTGAAAAGAAAATTGGCGTTACAAGCGCAGCACCATTTTCTGATAGTGAACCCATTAACGCCTGCACGGGCATTTCATGGAATGGCGGAATCGTTTCTTGCCCTGGTAATGGATTTTGTGCTAATTCCTTATAAAGCCCTTGAATATTTGTTACATCTTGTTCTGTTAAACCGGATTCGTTATACCATGTAATCAATAGCGGAATCCCACTATCTGTAGCAAATTGTTCCTCGATGATTTTTCCAGCTTGAATCGATGTATATGTTTCTGGAATTTCTTCGCCAGCATAATTTTCCACACTGTTAATTTGCGGGAAAATAAATGCTAAAACGAACGCAAATACAATCCATAATGCTGCAACAACCCAGCGTGTATTTTTCCCGCCCATTAAACTTCCCCATTTTTCTAATGGATGCTTCGACATGACTCGTTCAACCCCTTCTTTTTTCATAATTAAGTAATTTGCCAACTAAACTTAAATATCCTTCACCAACATTATACAAACATTGTACAAGAAATGAAAAAGATTTGACAAGGGTTTTTATTTTCGCTTCAATAGAACTAATTATTACTACAATCATAGGGAGGTGTCATTTTGCCTGAACAAACCTACTCCATTCAACAAATATCGGAGTTAACTGGATTATCTAAGCAACTCATCCGTAAATGGGAAGACCGCTATCAAATCATTCAACCACAACGACTAGCAAATGGTTATCGTGTGTATACCCACAACGAGCTACAAGTATTAACCACAATTAATGAACTCATTAACACTGGGTTCAGCGTAAGCCAAGCTGTCGAACATTATAAAAAAAAGTTAGCACAACCAAAACAAGATGATACACAAGCAATCCTCAAAGCATTAATCATTGCTGGAACACAGGCTGATGAACATCAGTTATTACATTTACTTGAGAAAGCACATCATCATTTCGGTGTCGAAAAATTACTCGAGAAAATAATTATTCCGTTTCTACATGAAGTTGGACAGTTGTGGTGTGAGCGAGCATGGGGGGAATATCAGGAAGCTATTAGTAGTCAAACGGTACGTGATTTTTTAACACATATTCGTCGTCAATTTTTTGTAAAACAAGATGCACCTCTCGTATTAGGAAGCTGTCTACCTGGAGAACGACATGAAATCCCTATGCACATATTACTTATTCAATGTATGCTGCGAGGCTATCAAACAATGATGCTCGGTCCTTCACCAGCACCGACCGCAATTCAATCAACCATCGCGTTAAAAAAGCCAAAAATCGTCTTGTTATCAGGATCAACAGATGTACCCTTTACCGAGCATGCCGAAGTTATCCAAAAGCTCGAAAAATTAGCTACAGGTCACCAAGGTATCACATTTTATATTGGCGGGGCTGGTTCCGAAAAGTATTATAAACCATTCAAACTTCAAGCACTTAAGCTCTCCCATTCCATTCATGATATTTTGCCAACATCATACTAGGAAAGGATATATTTTTTTGTATTAAAAAAGGAATTGGAAGTTTCTCACCTCCAATTCCTTTTGCTTAAATAAGCTGTAAAGTTGTGACACAAGTTCCGTCTTCCTCAAATGTCGTCAAGTCTCCCGAAACCTTTTTGCCGTCATGGCTCAGTTCAATAACATAGGCCTCATCACGTGGTAGCCATAAATCAATAAAGCCGTTTTGCATAGTTGTCATCGTTTCATCGACAAGCACTTCACCGTTTTCATTTTCAATCAATACATCGATTTCTTTCCCTACAAGCTCCCCTTGGCAACCTGTTAAGCTATGATCTTTACAAGGATGTGTTTCATTGATATAGGGTGCAATTGATATGAAAAATTCATCCTCTGGTAATGCATATACCGTTTCGTTGGCATCTGCATCCATTACAATTAATTGCTGTGACGTAATCGATGCTTTTTCAGCCGTTGTTTTATTGCTGCTATAATTAGCTACTAATCCTTTAATATCATCGGTTTGCCCTTGTGTGACAGTTGGCGTTTTTTGCTCTTGCTGCTCGCTTTGTGCTTCTTTTTCAGCGATGCCCTCACTTACCGTTTGATCATCACCACATGCTGCTACTATTGCTACTGCTAAAAAGGCTGGAACTGCAAATTTCCATTTCATCGAATCATTACCTCCTACATTTCTTCCTATTGTAATTGAAGTAAGTAAAAATAACTGTGAACAATACGGGACATTTCTATGACATGTTATAATTTCGCTCGTTTATACAAAATCCTGTTGTTATGAGCGATATAATCCTTTCAAATACATTGCTACGCGATCAATTTCCGGATAAATGGTTGATTCATTGATTCCAACGATATTCAACGCCTGCTTAATACTTTTTTTGTAGGCGCTCGGAATAATCAATTTCACCTTTAATCCATCTGCATTTCGAAGGCGTAGTTGATTTAGCGAAGCAATACAATCCTCTCGATTTTGTAGCCCACCGACGATGAACGCCCCGCTTTGACGAATAATTCGATGATTATTTTGCAATGGCTTTACAAAATGAGGCTTCACCAGCTGTAACGGGTCCATCTGCAACCCTTGATTCATCGTAAGGCGACCAATACGCTTCGTTATTTGCTTTACTTCATATTGTGCATTAAAGGTTTCCAGCATTTCTAAATGTATATGATGGATCGCCGTATCTGCTTGTTCAATGTATTTAGTGCGTAAATCATCTGACGCGATTGCTTTTAATTCCTCATGAAGCTGTACTTGAATCGGCTCCACCTTTTGCTCATAGTCACGCACAAAATGCTCCGCCAAATGCTTCAAATGTAGCTTTTCAGAAAAAGTAAGCTTCGCCATCGCACAGGCAATTTCGATTGTATCATTATCATAATATAATACGTCTTCTGGCTTTTGATTGAAAATAATGATCTCTCCATCCCGATCATTAATACTATCGGCAGCAAAGAAGATCGCCACCAATAAATTAGTCGTGACATCCAGCAGTCTTGTTGGCATCGAATAATGCTGCATCGTCGTTAAAATATCTAAATGCGACGTTGCTTTCTCAAAATCCTGTGGACATTTAATTTGCAGCTCATAATGCATTTTGTCCTCATTTACTAAGTATTGCTCTGTCCTAAAAATACTTGGCAGCAAATAAAAATTACTGTCTACTTGACCACGGTAATAATAATTTAATGTAACACGCTTAATTTGCTTTTCAAATGCCTCTTCTGCGTGATCATCCGGAACTTCCGTAGCAATATCACGTTCAAGGACATTCGGTTCAGAGGTGCGTGACTCATTAATATCAATCACCTCTTTAATAATCTTATGTAGTCGCTTCCCCATAAAAACTGGTAGCACTTCGGTTGGATCATATGCATAGGCCTTACCAAAACAGTGTACGACATGATATTTATTTAAGTTAATTTGGTCTACGAGCAACTGTTTATTTTTATTAGAAACCTTCCCTTTTCGATCCATTAAAAAATCATCTAAACATATATAATCATTACATTTCAGTATTAATTCCATTGCTTCAATTAATTCCGTTAATTTTTGAGCTTCCACACTGTCACCTTCTAAGTCAATTCGTTACTTTTATTATAGTCTGCCTGCAAGAGAAACACTATTGAATCTACCAATGCCCCACACTTAACTTGCGATTCCATTTTCTTCATGTCATAATCCTAGGCAATGAATTCGTTTAAAGGATGCGATCTGTTTTGAGAAAAATATTACTTGTAGATGATGATGATGCAATTTTAAAATTGCTCGAAACTTATTTTAAGAAATGGCAATATACGACACTAACCGCTACGAATGGCCAACAAGCACTCCAAGCTATGGATGAGACCATCGATTTAGCAATTGTTGATGTCATGATGCCACTCCTTGACGGTTTTGAATTAACAAAGCGCCTTAAAGAAGAATGGGAAATCCCTGTACTTTTACTTACTGCCCGTACACAGCTAGAAGATAAACGTACGGGCTTTTATGCAGGTGCTGATGACTATTTAGTTAAACCGTTTGAACCAGAGGAATTATTGTTCCGTATACAAGCTATCTTACGGCGCTACGATAAACCAACCGAAAACAAAATAAGTTGTGGCGATTTACTGTTAAAGCGTGATCAATATGAAGTACAAAAAGGAGCATTTACCCTTGTATTACCATACAAAGAATTTGGATTACTCGCTATTTTATGCAGTCGCCCTCGCGTATACGAAAGACTGTACTTGATGGAGCAAGTATGGGGAGATGTTGTCAGTGATGATACATTAAACACACATATTAAACGCTTACGCGAAAAATTAGCCCGTTTAAAAAGCACGGTAACGATTAAAACTGTGCGCAACGTCGGCTATCAAATTGAGGTACTCGAATGAAAACGCTCTATAGCAAATTTACCGTATATACACTTGTCATTATGATTATGAGCTCCATTGTAGGTTTCTTAATAACTAACACCTTGTATCATCAAGTCGTAAAAGGACAAAATGACGAAAAGTATACGATGTTAGTTCAGGATATCGCAAGCTATATTGAGCAGCATCCCCCCACTTCTTTAGATGCCTATTTGACACAACTCGGTCAAATTGGCTATCAAATTTATTTAGTAGAAAACAACAACCAGCGGCAATTTTATGGTGCTAACTTTCGCTTAAACGAACTCTCTCAACCTGTTGTAGATTCTGTTCTTAGCGGTGAAACCTATCACGGCATAAAAGAATATCCTCAGCAATTATTTATTACGGGCTTTTTCGCAAATGACCTTAAAAACACTGTTGGAATGCCTTTTACGTACAATAACCAAACTTATGCCATGTTTGTTCGATTAGATATCAAACTTTTATTTAACGAAGTCCACTTTATATTAGGGGCTTTATTAGTTTTAATTCCGCTAATCAGTATTATCGCTATGATATTGGCCGCAGCCTATTTAATAAAGCCAATTCAGTATTTATCAGCAGCCACGAAGCTAGTCGCGGGCGAAAATTTCGATGCTTACGTAGAGCTTTCACGTCAAGACGAAATTGGCGTCTTAGCAAGGAACTTCAATTTTATGACAGAAGAATTAAAAAAACAGCGGGAGTCTCAGAAAGAGTTTATACGAAATGTTTCTCATGATTTCCAAACACCGCTTCAAAACATTAAAGGCTATGCAGCACTTATCCAACAGCATCGTGAAGATCCGCTGTTACAGGAATATAGCTCTATTATTGAAGCAGAAAGTAATCGACTTTCCTATTTAACAAAACAATTACTGCTTTGGCAAAATGCACCAAAACTAGCCAAGCAGCGTCAACTTTTTTCACTCGATCAGCTCATTAAGGAAGTCGTTCAAGATTACCAATGGTCCCTCCAGCAAAAACAAATAACGGTCTGGATGGAACTTGAAGAAGTGACCATGTTAGGAAACGAAACACTGTTAACATATGCAATTGAAAATATTTTATCCAATGCAATTAAGTACGGACATAAACAAGGAGAAATTACAATTACTAGTCAACAAAAAGCACAACATGTTGAACTAGCAATTCAAGATAACGGCATTGGGATTGCAGAGCAGGAAATACCTTTTATTTTCGAGCCCTTCTATCGAATAGATACTTCAAGAACTACGAACGGCACTGGCTTAGGGCTTGCCATTGTTAAGCAAGTAATTGACATGCTTAACGGCTCAATCGAAGTGCATTCAATTGAACACGAAGGCACAACATTTATAATGCACTTACCTCACCATTAATTCAGATTCAGTTCAGATTGCACGTTTATACTCTCCTTATCTACTAAATAAGGAGAGATTTTTTATGGAGAAAAAATGGAGTATTCGACTTATTCAACTTGCGGCTATTTTCGGCATGGTTGGCGTAATAATCGGTTCTGATATGTCAGGTTCAGGCAATTATCAACTACGTGCCATTCACGCTCATATTTTAGTTGTGGGATGGTTATCTATATTTGCATGGGGGTTATTTTACCGTGTGTATACCGTGCGTTCAAAAAAACTAGTAAACTTCCATGCATGGACAGCCGTCATTGGTTCGATTGGGCTGACAATTGGGATGCTGCTATACAATGTAAACCCTTTGAATTTAAGCGAAACATTTACGCTCATTTTCTTTATCATAGGCGGATCGATTTTAATGATTAGTTTTGCCATCTTTATTTGGATTACTTTTACTTTAAAATCTGAGGAATTGTAAAAATTGAGAGAAAAAAAATTATGGATTGGAATTTTAGCTGCATGGCTCATTGTCATGATGACGCTTTCTATGGTAGCACCATCATCTAAAGAAATGAAAGCCCCTATGACAAATAGTGGGTTACCAGCAGATTTCCAATCTATTGAAGCTACTAAATTAGCTGAAGAATACTTTCCTAGTGACAACGGGGTTCCTTTATTTGTCGTATTTTCACAAGACAACAAATTCACCCAAGAGGCAATTACAGAATACAGTAAAAACCTGAATGACGTTTTATCGCAACATCCATTCCGTATAATCGAGTTTGCTCAATTACCACCTGTCTCTCAGCAATCATTTATTAGCGAAGATGGCAACACATTCTTCGTTCCGGCCTTTTTAACAGCCGAATTAGAAAATAAACAGCTGAAAAAAATGCTTGATACGATTAAAGAGGACATGGCTAAGCTTGATTCAGTTGAAGTAGACTTCACTGGTCCTGTAGGGATTATTTCAGATACGTACGAAATGTTCTCAAAAGCTGACGTTGTATTAATGCTCGCAACGATTGCTGTAATCTTTATTATTTTAATCGTTATTTACCGTTCGTTTATTTTAGCACTTCTACCATTGATTGGTGCGACTATTGCGTACGAGGTTGTTAACCGATTAATCGGATTGTTCGGAGATATGGATTTATTTACTGTCGAGGGACAAGCCTTATCGATTATGATGATTTTACTGTTTGCTGTTATTACCGATTATTCATTACTATTATTCGCTCGCTATAAAGAGGCAATTTTAGCAGGTTTAGCACCTACACCTGCGATGAAACAAGCGATTTCACAAGTAAAAGAGCCAATCCTATTTAGTGGTGGTACTGTTTTAATGAGTATGCTTACACTGTTCTTCGCAGTGTACGAATCATATCGCAACTTCGCACCAGTGTTTGGTATTGCGATGTTCGTCATGATTCTTGCCGGTTTAACTTTAATGCCTGCATTATTCGCTATTGCAGGTAAACGTAGCATCAAGGCACAAAAAAAATCTAATAAAGAACCATTCTGGGATCGTTTCAGTAAGTACGTAACCAACAGTCCATTTAAAGTAATGATGCCAATTATTGCGGTACTTGTATTTTGTATTACATTATTTATGCCTGCGAACTATATGTTCAATTTACTTGATTCATTCCCCGATGATATGTCATCCGTACAAGGTTATGATCAATTAAGTGAAGCATTCAGTGAAGGGGATATTGCTCCGAGTACAGTTGTTTTAGAAAGTAAATCAACTTTAGATGAAGAAGATGTTCGAGCTTTCATGGACGATTTAAAAGCACATGATTCAGTCGCTAACGTTCATTCATTAAATTTCACTGAAGATCAAAAGGTCGCAAAATTCACGTTAATCTTTGACAGCAATCCATATGTGAAAGAAACGTTCCAGTCATTACGTACAATACTTGATGAACAAGATGACATTTTAAAAAAGTATGAGTTAGAAGATAGCAAAATGTGGATTGGCGGCGAAACAGCGATCCATGCAGATATAGAAGACGTAAATAAAAAGGATACATTATTGATTCCAATTTTAATGTCTGTATTAATTTTCATTACATTGTTAGTACAAACACGTTCAGTATTATTCTCATTAGTTATTTTAGGTAGTATTTTAATGTCCTTCTTCGCAACAATGGGAATTACCGTCTTTACGTTCCAAACATTGTTTGATTATGAAGGAATCAGCTATCGCATCCCGCTATATACGTTTATTTTCTTAGTAGCGCTTGGTGTGGATTACTCGATCATGATGATTTCCCGCATCAAGGAGGAGCAAAAGAATTATCCTACATTTAAGGAAGCTGTTCAGCACGGTTTAGCTAAAACAGGTGGTGTTATTTCATCTGCCGGCTTAATTTTAGCTGCTACTTTTACTGTTTTAATTACACAACCAGTTGCTGAATTACGTGTATTCGGCTATGCTGTAGCAGTTGGGATTATTATTGATACTTTCTTAATTCGACCAATTGTTATTCCAGCATTATTAGTAAAACTAAAAAAATAATATTAAAGAGCTGTAACGAAAAGGTTATTTCCTTTTCACTACAGCTCTTTTTCTAATTTTTAAAATCCAAGTTTTCTTCCTCTAATGCTATTTTTAAAATTGGCATCGTAGCTGGGCCTACACCATGTAAGGCTAAGATCTCTTTTTCACTGTATTCGGCCAGCTGCTCTAGCTCTGTTATACCTTCATAAATTAACGCATTGCGCGCAGGTGAAGAAAGTCTTGCTAAAAACCCTTCAGTCGGCTTGTTTTCCTGCTCGCATTTTGGACAGGTACCACAATCTGTACTTTTATAATAACGATGCCCCTTTGGACAAATGCGTAAAGTTCGTTCGTGTTTTACGATAACGTCCACACTCCTTCAAACTGCTTTTGCATTTAATGTAGCGTATTACGGGCTGTCTTGTCGACTACGTATCTATTCCAAGAAAAAAATCCGCTGTACGAATAATTCCATACAGCGGACATTGGTTTATGCTTCTATTAATTGGTTGTCGGTTACATTTCGAATCATATAATCAAATGCGCCAAGTGCTGCAGTTGCACCTGAGCCCATTGAAATAACGATTTGCTTGTATGCTGCATCTGTACAATCCCCTGCTGCGAATACACCTGGGAGATTTGTTGCACCGTGCTTATCAACGATGATTTCACCATGCTCCGTCATGTCAATCACACCTTGCAGGAATTCTGTATTCGGTAATAAACCGATTTGAATGAACACACCCTCTAATGCAACATGCTTTTCTTCACCGGATACACTATCAATATATGTTAAGCCGTTCACTTTATCGGTACCCGTAATTTCTTGTGTTAATGCATTTGTAAGAACGGTTACATTTTTTAGTGATCGTACGCGCTCTTGTAATACTTTATCAGCCTTTAGCTCCGCGCCACGTTGAATTAATGTCACATGATTTACGATACCCGCTAAATCAATTGCCGCTTCAACGCCTGAGTTACCCCCACCGATTACAGCCACATTTTTACCTTTGAAAATCGGGCCGTCACAGTGTGGGCAGTACGCAACACCTTTATTTTTAAACTGTTCTTCACCTGGTACATCTAATTGACGATAGCGGGCACCTGTTGACACAATAACTGTTTTTCCTTTTAATACCGCGCCGTTTTCTAATGTAACCTCAACGAAATCCTTTTTCTCGACTTTCGCCGCACGCTGAGATTTCATCACATCGATATCATAATCTAATACATGTGCCTCTAAACTTGATACGAATGCAGGACCTTCTGTAGCCTTTGTTCCGATAATGTTTTCAATCGATAATGTATCATTCACCTGACCACCGAAGCGCTCTGCTACAATGCCGGTACGAATCCCTTTACGAGCCGAGTAAATTGCAGCCGCTGCACCAGCAGGACCACCACCAACTACTAATACGTCGAATGGGTCTACATTGTCAAATTCAGAACCATCTGATACTTCACCAAGCTTCGTTAAAATATCCTCTAATTCCATACGACCGCCACCGAAGTTTTCGCCGTTTAAGAAGACGGTCGGCACAGCCATAATATCGCGTGCTTTAATTTCATCCTGGAATGCGCCACCTTCAACCATTGTGTTGGAGATGTTCGGATTTAACACCGACATAATATTCAATGCTTGTACAACATCTGGACAGTTGTGACATGTTAAGCTTACGTATGTTTCGAATTTCATTGGTTGCTTAATCGCTTGAATACGTTTAACAACCGCGGCATCTACTTTCGGAGCACGACCTGAAACTTGCAATAGCGCCAACACAAGTGATGTAAACTCATGACCTAGTGGTAAACCCGCAAAAACAATCCCCGACTCCTCAGCCTCTGCTTTATTAATGCTAAAACTTGGCGTACGCTCTAATAATGCGTGCTGCACCGTAATACGTGGTGACATTTTTTCCAATTCTTCTACTAGGTTTAACATATCCTGAGACGTTTTATCATCACCAGCACTTACTTTAATCAGTAAGTCGCCTTCAAGCATTGTTAAATACTGCTGTAATTGTGCTTTAATTTGATTATCTAGCATTATATTTGCTGCTGTATCTATAGTGCGTTATTGATTTACAAAAAATAATGCACTATACACTCGCTAACACAGCAACAACTCACCTCTTTTCCGTATTTATTCTTAGACAGAGAGCCAATCTATTTTTATTCCCTAATTAAAAACGTAAGCGACAAAAATCAATCCATTAAGGTTAATTTTTGCCGCCATAAAAGTTGTCTTGATTAACGTGTAGTCGTTAGAACTTAGATTTTACCTACTAAGTCTAAGCTTGGTGTTAATGTTTCGCCGCCTTCTTGCCATTTAGCTGGGCAAACTTCACCTGGATTGTTACGTACATATTGAGCTGCTTTAATTTTGTTTACTAAAATTGAAGCATCACGGCCGATACCGCCAGCGTTAATTTCTAATGCTTGTACAACACCATCTGGATCGATGATGAATGTACCACGTTCAGCTAATCCATCTTCTTCGTTTAATACGTCGAATGCTTTAGAAATTGTGTGAGATGGGTCACCAATCATGATGTACTCAATTTTACCGATTGTATCAGAAGTGTCATGCCATGCTTTATGTGTGAAGTGTGTGTCAGTAGATACTGAGTATACTTCTACACCTAAAGATTTTAATGTAGCGTATTCGTTTTGTAAGTCTTCTAATTCCGTTGGGCAAACGAATGTGAAGTCTGCTGGGTAGAAGCAAACTACAGACCATTGTCCTTTGAAATCTTCTGATGATACGTCGATGAATTCACCTTTTTGGAATGCTTTTGCATTAAATTCTGCAATTTCTTTACCGATTAAAGCCATGTGTATTTCCTCCTAAAATGTATATAAATGATTAACATTATAATTATTATAAAATAATTATTATTACCATTAAGATTATCTTATATTAACCAATTTTAGTCAACCTATTCGCTCTAATAATAAATTACAGCCAATTCAATCGTCACAATCCAAACTTACCACCTACACCTCAGCTCTTACATCGATTATGCTGTTATTTTCTACTTAATGTCGTTTTTTATGCGGAAGGAAAAATCATTTTTCCGTATCACCACTTTATTTTTGTCTAAAATAATATTCTTATCCCAAAAAGTTCGTTTTTCGCCACAATGAGAAAAGAGCGAAATCGATGATAATCGAATCCACTCTTACGCTATTTCCTTCAATTCTCGCTTAAGTACTTTTTTATTCAATAATTGAGAAACAATCCATTACGCTGAGATTTTAACGCCGTCTCAATCCACTTAGAACAATTTTTCTAATTCGCCTGTATGATTTACTAATTTATCAAGCAATTCATCTAAGCGGTGCACCGATACCGAAACATCCTCTACCATTGATAATAGCTCCTCGCTGTTAGCTGCATTACTTTGAATACTTGAATACAGCTTAGAAAATATTTTATTTTCTTCGCTACTTCCTGCCTTTAAATGCTCCACTAATGCATCCAGCTGCTCAATTTTTTGATGGGATTGCTCTGTATTATCAATTAACAGCTCAATCGCTTCACGCGCATCGTCCATTTCAGATTTACTCGTTTCAATCGTTGCGATTTGCTGGTCATTACTGTCCTTCGATAATTGTATTTCACCCTGTAATTGTAATAAAATGTTGCTAATTTCCCGCGTTGCTACCGTACTTTGCTCTGCTAATTTACGCACTTCTTCTGCAACCACTGCAAAGCCCTTGCCATGCTCACCTGCACGTGCAGCCTCAATCGATGCATTTAATGCCAATAAATTAGTATTATCCGCAATACTTTCAATTAATTGAATGATTGTACTAATTTGCGCTGAGCTTGCTAACAACGAATTAACACGCTCTCCATTATAGACAACCTCGTTAGAAATCGTTTCGATCGTTTGTGATAACACATCGATGCCATGAACACTGCCCATCATGGTAGATTTCGTTTCTGTTGAATATTGGGCTAATTCATCCGTTTGTGTTAATACTTGCTGTAAAATATCCGTATTCATTTCGAGATTTTTTTCTGCTCGAATAACCTGTTCGGCCTGTTGCTGTGAATGGCTCGCTGTTGCCCGCACAGCCTGTGTTACTTCTTTTAAAGTTTCTGCCGTTGTACGCATTTCGGCTGAATATTCGCCCTGTGCTTTCGAAACAATTTGCGTATTGCTTTGCACAGATGTTAAGAGTTTCTGATAATGCGCGTTCACTTCATCAATGGCATCCTGAATCGCTCTTAATTCGGGCTCTTTGACATCTACCGCATTCGCATTAGAGCCGAGTTCGCGTAAGCGCTGTGCAAATATTGAAAGTGGCTTTAATTGTCGATTAATCATGCTCGCTAAAATAATTAATAAAATAACCGTTACAGCAATACTTCCAAGCATACTATTCTTAATGGATGAACCAATCGCATCATTTACTGTAGCTAACGCATCGGTTGTATAGTTGGTCGCTATAAAATAGGGCGTTGTATCAATTGAAGCATACAGTGCATAGCGTACAGCACCATCATAGTAAACAGGTGCATATACTTCTGCTCTATTTTCGTCAAATGTAACAGAGGCTTCTGCTCCTTTAAAAATAGCACTTACTTTTTCATCGTCTGTAATCATGCCTTTTTCAAATTTTGATGTATTGCCTTCGATTGTATTATCTGTTAATACTAAATTGCTGCTATCAAATAAATTTAAGCTATGTAAACCAAAGTCTTGGTCGAAAAAAGTGGTTAGCATTTCTTCGATTGCATCAGCTGCTAATGCTGATTGTACAATCCCATTGCCATCAGCACGTGGAATCGCTGTAAATTTAAAAATTTCGCCCGTTTCTACTTTTATCTTTAGTGTAGATGGTAACACATCCGCTTCTCCAGTCATTAGCATCTGGTAGCCATCCCAAATATCAAATAGGCTCATACCCGTAGCATTTTCCTCAGTAGTAAGTGTAAATGTACCTTCTGGATCGGTAAAATAGTAATCACTCATGCCCGTGGTTTCCTTCAATTGTTCCATTTGCGCGATTGTAACCTCACCATTTCGATCCATTTCCTTTAATATCAGGGCGGCACTTAACATGGAATTGTCTATTTCTTTTTCCATTGTCGTTACTTGCTCTGCTATTAAGGCTGTTAATCGCTTTAAATCCTTTTCAGCTGTTTCATTTGCCTGAACAGCTAATGTCGCTGTTGTTTCTGTTGCTTGTTGATCGATTTCATTGCGCTCGATTGCTAGCATGACGCCAACAATTCCAATTAACACAACTGTGAAAACAACAAAGAAGCTTAACACTTTTGATTTTATCGACATTACTTTCCTCCTTATGATTATGAAATACTTAAGGATTCCCCACATAAATAGTACCAATATTTTCAAGTTCCTTCTATAATTTTTGGAATATTTAACAAATTATCCTTATTACCTAATGGAGGCATTTTAGATAAAATAAAAAAAGCCAAAGTCGATTTAACTTTCGACTTTGGCTTTTCATGTATTGATTAGTTTGTAAATGATAATACGGCATTTGAGTATTGTGCTAACATTTTAGCCGCCTCATTTTTTGTTGTGTATTCGAACATACGAATATCGTTTGGATTATTGAATACTGTTACTACCCACATGTTTCATTTCTCCTTTTTTTAAAATTAGTTTGTGTATGATAATACCGCGTTTGTATATTTTGCTAATTGAACTGCTGCTTCACTTTTTGTTTTGTATTCGAACATACGAATATCATTTTGATTATTAAATACTGTTACTACCCACATGTTTCATTTCTCCTTTTTTATAAAGCTGTATTATAAAATAGTTCATTCCCCAATGACTTATGCGACTTGTTGTATAACACCTTATCTGAATCCTATTCTACTCCGATTATTTTAAAAAGAAAGCAATATGTTCACCTTTTCACAATGTGTTCAAAATTAAAACGCTTTCTTTGAACACTTTGTGACACTAGGTTTTTAGACGAATAATTCGGAAACAAGAGAAAAAATCCACGAGCGAGCATCTACTGTTGTAGTACAGAAGAAAAACGCTTTCATTTGATGTTTTTGACACGACACAAAAATCCAATGAAAAAATTCGAAACAGTTTTCATCGAGCTTTTTTAGTGTGAACAAATCAATTTTATGGAAAAGCAACCGTTATCTTTATATAATTACGAGGAAATGAGATACATATTGGAGGAATTTCAGTGAGCATTTATAATTACTTAGTACAAAAGCCAAACGGTGACATATTATCAATGGAAACGTACCGCAACAAAATTATGCTAATAACAAACACAGCAAGCCAATGCCAATTTACATATCAATATGAAGATATGCAAAAGCTCTACGAAAAGTATAGTCCCCAAGGCTTTGAAATTTTAGCTTTCCCTTGCGATCAGTTTGGCAACCAAAACCCCGAGGACGGCGTAACAACTTCTAATCAATGCAAACTGCAATATGGTGTAGCGTATTCTGTTTTCGATAAAGTCCAAGTGAATGGCAACCAAACACACGCATTATTCAATTATTTAAAGCACGAAGTCGATTGCCCTCAATTTGAACAGCAAACAATGCAACAAAAAATGCTGTATAACCGCATTCAAGAGCATTACCCGGACTACTTAATCGGTCGCAATATTCGTTGGAATTTCACGAAGTTTTTAGTCGACCAAAATGGTAAGGTGATTCAGCGATTTGAGCCTGATGCTTCCATGTTAGATGTAGAAAAAGCAATCGAAAGCCTTTTATAAACAGCAAAAGCATACAGGATGTTCGGGACTAGCCGCCTCATCCTGTATGCTTTTTTCTATCCATTGCGTTTTAAGAAACCCATAGCGGTATTTGTCCACTGTTCCACTTGCGCTTGGCGTACTGGGTCCTCCGCTGCTTTTTGCATCACTTTAGATGTTAGTGCCTGCGAGGAATCATTTATTTGATTTAGCACTTCACCCGTATTTTTCAAAGATTGTACAACGCCCTGCACAGTCTCCTTTTTGTATTCAATATCGTATTTCATTTTTTCGGCAGTTGCTGACAAAAGCATCGCTTGCGTTTGAATGCCGTTCATCTGTTTTTGAATCCCATCTGCATGCGAAAGCAAAACCGTCACTGTATTTTTGATTGGCTTGATGACTGCAATCATGCATACGATTAGTATAACAACTGCTAGTATTAATAGGATTACCGAAGCTAATAGCCAACTATTCACCTTAACGCCTCCTACTCATTTTCTTTATTTTATTATAGATACCCCATTTCTCTCTAGTGATAAGTAAATTTTTATCCTATTCATTTGTAGGCAATTCGTATTTTTCAGAAAAACAAAAATTATATAATTTTTATATTGACAAGTGGTTTACTTGGATTTATGATAAGACTCATAGCAAACGACAACTACATATTTTCTTATCAAGAGAGATGGAGGGACAGGCCCTTTGAAGTCTCGGCAGCAGCTAGTCTTAGCGTTGTGCCAAATCCTGCAAGTATACACTTGGAAGATAAGAGCAAAAGTTTTGATGACTATTCAACTTTCGTATCTTATTTTCAAGATGCGAAAGTTTTTTTATTGTCTCAAGAAGGCTTCGCATCAAGCATTCTAGTAAAGGTGGGTTTTAAAATGATTGAATTTTCGAATATATCAAAAATATTCAAAACGAAGGATCGAGAAGTTCATGCTGTGCGTGATGTCAATTTAACTATTGACCAAGGTGATATCTTTGGAATTATTGGGTTTAGTGGTGCTGGCAAAAGTACATTATTACGCCTGGTGAATTTACTTGAAACGCCTTCAACTGGCACCGTAAAAATTCAAGGTACCGATTTAGCAACACTCCCTCAAAAGGACTTACGCCAATTACGTCGTCGCATTGGAATGATTTTCCAAAATTTTAACTTAATGGCGTCAAGAACGGTTGCGGGGAATATCGGCTATCCGCTGAAATTAGCAGGTACACCAAAAGCAGAAATCGAACGTCGCACAGCCGAGCTTTTAAAGTTCGTTGGCTTATCTGAAAAAGCACGTGACTATCCTGAACAACTATCCGGTGGGCAAAAGCAGCGTGTAGGTATTGCTCGTGCGCTTGCAACAAATCCAGATATTCTTATCTGTGACGAAGCAACCTCAGCACTTGACCCAGAAACAACGGCTGATATTTTAAAACTACTAAAACGAGTAAATGAAGAATTCGGCATTACGGTTTTATTAATTACACATGAAATGAATGTCATTCAATCGATTTGTAACCGTGTCGCTGTGATGGAGCAAGGACAAGTAATCGAGCAGGGCGATGTTTATGAGGTGTTTACACAACCTCAGCACCCGACAACACAACGCTTTATTCAGTCAGTGCATCAGGATATCCCATCAGAGCAAATTTTAAAGGAATGGCAGCAATCTGGTGGTCAGCATTTATATCGTGTGCTATTTAAAGGGTCACTCACACATAACCCTCTACTATCCGAAATTACGCAAAAACATCAAGTACCATTCAATATTATTTACGGTTCGGTACGCGAGTTACAAAATAAATTGTTTGGTAACTTACTCATTTCGTTCCAAGGTAATGATACGCAAGTTAAAAAAGTAATCGACGAGCTTTCACAGCAAGTTGAAATCGAGGAGGTACAATTACATGAAAGTTGATTGGAATACATTTTGGCCGAGGATTGTAGAAGCAACAGGTGAAACGCTTTATATGGTTATTTTAACGCTTGGTTTCGGCTCAATTCTTGGTATTTCGATAGGAATTCTCTTATTCGTAACACGCGAAAACAATATTCTAGAGAGTAAGCTGACATTTAACTTACTCAATCTGTTAATCAATATTGTGCGACCGATACCCTTTTTAATTTTCTTAGTCGCCATTTCCCCACTTACACGAATTGTTATGGGGACGACAATTGGGACTAGTGCAGCCGTCTTCCCAATGACTATTGCTGCCGCGTTCGGAATCGCCCGCATTGTAGAAACAAATTTAATTAGCATTGATCCCGGTGTAATTGAAGCAGCAAAAGCAATGGGTGCTAGCCCACTGCAAATTATCTTTACCGTATTAATACCAGAAGCATTAGGGCCGCTTATTTTAGGGCTTACATTTGTCACAATTAGTTTAATCGATTTCTCAGCTATTGCAGGAACAGTTGGCGGCGGTGGTTTAGGTCATATCGCCATCACATATGGCTACCAACGATTTGATGGTAGTGTCATGATCGTCACAGTCGTCATATTAATTGTTTTAGTTCAACTGGCGCAATGGCTTGGCAATACATTAGCAAAGAAAATTTTAAGACGATAGGAGTCCAATCATTATGAAAAAAATCTTATTAACAGCGATTACAGCTTTATCCGTGTTTGCATTAGCAGCTTGCGGGGATGACAACGAAGTGATAAAAATCGGGGTAAACGGTGCAGATGGTGCACAATGGCCCATTTTAGAAGAAAAATTAGAAAAAGAAGGCATTGACATCGAGCTTGTCGAGTTCGCTGATTACACATTACCTAATAACGCATTAGCACAAGGGGAAATTGATTTAAATGCATTCCAACATATTTCATTCCTTGCAAGCTATGTAAACGAAAGCGGCAATGAATTAATTCCTCTTGGCTCTACAGTATTTGCGCCACTTGGCTTATACTCTGAAAAAATTACAGACATTAAGGAAATTAAAAAAGGCGACAAAATTGCCATTCCAGACGATCCATCAAACCAAGCGCGTGCATTACGTTTATTAGAATCAGCAGGCTTCATTGAACTTGCAGATGACTTTGGACTATTCGGTGATCCAACGAAAATTACAGCAAACAAATTGAACTTGGACATTATCCCAATGACAGCACAACAAACACCCCAAGTACTACCTGATGTCGTAGCTGCCATCATTAACAACGGTATTGCTGGTCAAGCCGGCTTAAATCCAGGCGAAGACCCAATTTACCGCGAATTAGCCGAAGATGAAAGCGTCTATCCATATGTCAATATCATCGCTGCCCGTGCAGAAGATAAAGACAATGAAGTGTATCAAAAAATTATCGAGCTTTACCATACAGAAGAAATTGAAAAGGCCATTGCAGAAGATACAAATGGCGGTCAGTTAATGACAATCTTATCTGACGAAGAGCTACAAAAAACATTCGAGGACTTAAAAACACAATCGAAATAATAAGGAGGAATTTCCATGACAGTAACCGTAGAAAACGAAGCAATCATTGCCAATTCAGTAAAGCAAAATAGTGAAAAATATATTGCAATAAGTAAGGCTATTCACGCCAAACCGGAAATCGGAAATGAGGAGGTGTTTGCAAGTGCACAGCTTGTGACACTTCTTGAAGAAGCAAACTTTGACGTAACAACAGCGGTTGCAGGTCATGAAACTTCTTTTTATGCACAAAAAGATAGCGGCAAACCTGGTCCTACAATTGCTTATTTAGCGGAATATGATGCATTACCAGGTTTAGGTCATGCTTGCGGTCATAATATTATTGGTGTAACTAGTGTTGCTGCTGCAATCGCATTGGCTGATACACTTGCAACAACTGGTGGTAAGGTTGTCGTACTAGGGACACCTGCAGAAGAAGGCGGTCCTAATGGTAGTGCGAAAGGCAGCTTTGTACGCCACGGATACTTAAAGGATGTTGATTTAGCCTTCATGCTACACCCTTCTGGAAAAACAGGTGTGACAAATGAATCGCTTGCCGTTGATCCTCTTGACTTTCATTTTTACGGACAAGCAGCGCATGCATCGGCTTCACCTGATAAAGGCATTAATGCACTAGACGCCGTTATTCAATTATTTAATGGCATTAACGCACTACGCCAGCATGTACCATCGGATGTGCGCATTCATGGGATTATTACACATGGCGGAGATGCACCGAATATCGTACCCGAATATGCATCAGCTCGCTTTTACATTCGTGCAACTTCTTGGCCAAAAACAGTGGAAGTTTCAAATAAAATCCGAAAAATTGCAGAGGGTGCGGCACTTGCAACTGGGGCTACAGTGAAAATTGAACGCTTCCAAAACGAAGTAAAAGACCTTGTTGTCAACGAAGTAACCGATCGTATTTTAGCCGAAAAGCTAGCAGCACTTGGAGAAGACGTTCATCCACGCGGTCACCGTTCACCTGGCTCAACAGATGCTGGAAATATTAGCTATGAAGTCCCTACTTCTCACGGCTATATTAAAATCGGACCGAATGATTTAGTTGCACATACAAATGAATTCCGTGAAGCAGCAAATTCTGAGCAAGGTTACCAAGCACTTATTACAGGTGCCATTGCTCTTGCACAAACAGGTCACACATTTTTACAAAACCCTTCCCTTATAGAGGAAGCTAAGGTTGCCCATCAGAAAGCATTAGAGCAAAAAAACACATAACGAAAAAAACATCAACTCACATGAATTTAGCGTGAGTTGATGTTTTTCGTATGTGAATGACACGGAAATAACGTTTCTACTATAAATAACGACGTGCACCTGAGTAATTCTTTTTATACGTACCTTGATTCATCGATTCAATTTTTACTTTAGATGCATAATGTGGCGCATGCAGCATTTTTCCATTACCAAGATAAAGCCCTACATGATACACTTTCCCTTTTCCTCCATTATAAGCGAAAAAAACAAGGTCCCCAGGCTTTAAATCCTTCTTAGCGACTGCTTTTCCGCCTGTCGCCTGATAAAACGAATCACGTGGAATCATAATACCATGTGTTCGGAACACACCGTATAAAATGCCTGAGCAGTCATAGCCCCAAGAGGACGTCCCTGCCCATAAATAAGGTAAATCTAAAAAGCGTTTAGCCTCTTTAATAATCGTATCGGCAGTTGGCTTTGGTAGATCACTATAGTTTTGATAAGATTTGGCATCACTTTTCTTTAATAGCTTGATCCCATCACTTGGCGTTTCTACGTAGAAGAACTTCGCATCTTCGTCGATGATTGGTAATATCGTGGCATAGCTAATATCTAAAAACGACTTTTGTGTTTCTTCGTCTAATAATGTCGTTTTCTTTGCTGTGATAATAGCTTTTGCACAGTCATCATAATTTTTTGTCGTTGCCGCCACATGTGACACGGGAACCCAACCCGGATAGCCGGCTTTTAAATAAGGCACATATTGATCTTTTGCCGCAATACGTTGCCAATTTCCTTTTGTCTCTAGAAGCGATACTTCATCACCATATAATGCTTGTGTATCAGTTTTCCCTACTAACCATTTCTTTTGTGACAATGACATTGAAGAAATCCATTTTTGCATTTCTACTGGATTTTTCGTTGAAGGGTAGTCCACTTGACGAGCCTGATTGGAATTATGCCATAAGTTTGTTACGGCTACATCGACTACATAGCGTTTTTTCCCTGTATCAACTGCACAGCTCTCAAATACAGGCTGTTCTGGTTCCGTTATGCGTATAAAAGGTTCCATAATTCGGGCTAAGTACGAAGCAAACTGTCCACGTGTCATCATTGCATTCGGTTTAAATTTTTCATTTTTCGCTGGTATAATAATTTGATTGGCAATAAAAGCTTGCACGGCAAAATAAGCAGGATGATTTTTTGGAATATCTGTATATGCTTGTGATGCTTCCCCAGTTAAACCATAAACTTGTGCCAAAAGTTTTACCGCTTGCGCACGTGTTACCGTAACATCTGGATTAAACTTTCCATCATAGCCGTTCATAATTTTTGCCTGAGAAATGGCCGCAATGACAGGCATTCTTTTATCATCTGCCTTAACATCTAAAAATGTAGGAATACTACTGAAATCTGGCTCTAATTGCAGTGTGCGTACTAAAAATTCAGCCATTTCATAGCGCGTAATGGCATCATTTACTCGAAGGGGCTTATCTGGTGTTAATGTAATGGCACCATAATCGCTTAAAACCATTAATTCTTCATGTAATTTGGAATCGTCGGGCACATCTTTAAAGGTTTTGGCCTGACTGATTGAAGCAGCACTTGTAAGAATAAGGGTTATTACAAGCATTTGCATCATTATTTTTTTAATCATCTCTCCACCTCGTTCTTTTATTTTCGACAATATGTCTTACTATTTTTTCTATCACTACATTAAATATATACCATTTATTATAAAATAATAGATTAATTGTAAAGATACATATGTTTTATAGCGTATTATTATTTTATAGCTTATATTTTGTCAAAAAAGAACGTTTTTCACGTGAAACATTTTGCGACATATTGCGCTATATCTCGCTTTTCAACGCCAATAAAAAAAGCCCCCTCAGTTGGGAGCTTCTTTTACTATTATATACGTTGGATTAATAAGCGCTCCAGCCGCCATCTGCAGCTAAAACAACACCATTAATATACGATGATTCATCACTTGCTAAAAATAGGGCGATGTTTGCAATTTCTTCTGGCTGTGCAACGCGGTGCATAATGCCTTTTACTCCACGTGATGCCTGTCCTAGACCAAACATATCATAGCCTTCAATTGATTGTGTCATACCTGTATCCACTTGTGCTGGGGCGATGGCATTACAACGAATTCCAAGTGGGCCGTAGTGAGAGCCTACGTTTTTCGTCATTCCTGATACTGCATGTTTTGCCGCAGTATAAGTGAAACCACCACGACCACCCATTAAACCTGAGATGGAAGATAAGTTAACGATAACGCCACTTTTTTGCTCTTGGAAATATGGTAATACTTTACGCATACCGCGCATCACGCCACCTACGTTAATATCCATTACGCGATTCCAAATGGCATCTTCCACATTATGCGCTGCTTGCATTTTGTCTAATACACCAGCACAGTTTACTAGAATATCGACTTGTCCAAAGTGAGCAACCGTTTCTTCTACCATACGTTGTACATCTTCTTCAACTGCGACGTTCACTTTTACGCCAAATGCTTCTTTCCCATCTGCTTTGAATGCTTCAACTGTTGCATTTAATGCCTCTTCATTGAAATCGGCAATGACAACTTTTGCCCCTTCTGCAGCATATTTCGTTGCGATTGCTTTCCCGATTCCGTTCGCTGAACCTGTAATAATTGCGACTTTATTTTCTAAACGTCCCATAAAAGAAACGCCTCCCTTAAATAATATAGTTTAATTGTAAACCTCTTGTTACTATGCGTCAAAAGATAGGATTTATCCTTTTGTAATCGCTACCAAAATTATTGTATTCCTCTAAAAAGTATCGAAAAATCCCTACGATGATAACTAGAAATCATCGCAGGGATCTCATTATTTAAAGCGAATCAAATAAATCGGGCGGTCCGGTCCCTCACTCGTAACAACCAGCGTGCCATCCTCTGTAAAACGTGGTGACACAAGGCGCTCCTTAATTGTTGGTAACGAAGAAATGCGCTTTAACCGCCCCTCTTCCTCTTCAAATAGCTGCACGGAATTGCTATCCCCTTTTTGTACAGCTACTGCAAAATGCTGACCGTCTGTTGCGAAATCACCTACTTTAACTGATGTTTTTAGCGTCGTAAATCGATTCGTTTCGAGGTCCAGTACACCAATTTCACCCGGTTGCTCAACATTACTATGCCATACATAAGCATATATTTTTTTATCATGGAGTGAAATGTCTTGCACAGTATCATATGGGATATTATATGTCCCTACATTTGTTAATTGCTGTAAGTCATGAACAGAAATAATGGTTTTCTCTTCATCATCCATTTCGATTTGATTAGAAATGGTCATATAGTTTCCATCCACATTGGACATAGTACCAGTACTTGTTACTTCGATTTCCTGAATTATTGTTGATTGTTCTGTTAGGATATTATATTTTTGATAACTCACTTCTGATCTTGAACCATCAATTGGCTTCAATGCTAAATAAATGATTTCATCGCCCTGTAAATGTACATCAAAAAAATAATCTGTCTCTATTACTTTTACCTCATTCGTTAAACGGTTAAATACATGGAGTTTTTCCTCATTATTTACCGCTGCGCTCCATACAATCCATTTTTCAGATGCTGCATAGCCATAGCTCATCTTAGAACCCGCCACTAATAAGGTTTCCTGCTTTTTAGCAACATCAAAGGAATAAAAACCATCCTCTTTTTTATAGACAAATTCATTCGTTGCATCGATATAAACAGCATGGTATAACGCATCATATGCGGATTGCGGGAATACCACCTTCTCCACTGTAAACTTTTGCTGCATAAAAAAGGCTTGATACACATACGGGCCGGCTAAAAATAGCGACAAAATGAGTACACATGCAGCCACTAGAATAGGTACTACTAGGCGTTTTTTCTTGCTCGTTTTCATGGCTTGCGGCTCCATATTCCCACGTGTTTTTTCGATAATCCGCTCCTTATTTTTCGCTGTATCGCGCAGTGGTGTTAAACGGTAGTTCGACATCTAGTAGCACCTCCCATTCTTGCTGTTGTAGCTGATTCTTTAATAGCTCCTTACCACTTTTTAACCTTGATTTAATCGTGCTTTCGGGACGTTCGAGCAGCTCTGCTATTTCCTTCACGGACAAGCTTTCTAAATAATAGTACACAATCGCCTCGCGCTGCTTTAATGGTAAATTTAAAATCGCTTGATCAAGGGCATTTAATTCCTCTTGCTCTACTAGTTTGTCCTTTGGTGCTTTATAATTTTTCGAAAAGATTTTTTCAGTCAGCTGCACTTTGCGATAGGCCCAGCTTTTCAAATAATCTTTGCTTTTATTCGCAGTCATTTTCGATAAATAGGCGCGTAGCTCCCCTTGCTCTACGTAATTTGCACAATATAATTTCATGAACACATCCTGTACAATATCCTCTGCAATGTAGGTATCTTTCACATAATAATACGCAATACGAAACAAGAGCTCGCTATAATTTTCCATCGCCTGCTCCACTAATTGCCGTGAACGCTCCAAAGTCCTCGCCCCCCTCTCTCTAACATAAACGAAGCTAACCCAATAAAAGACGAAACAATTTTTCCCCATTATAAAAAGCCTAGCATAATTGCTAAGCTTTCAAATGAACAAATTCAATTGTTTTGCATCGTTTTTTTAAGATATCTAACACATCATTTAGTTTTGCTAGTTCATCTTTTTCCACCATAAAGGCATTTTCATCATGCTGGGCAACATAGGAGCTGCTTAAAAATTCTTCATTTTCCTTTGTAATCAAGCGCACATAGCCGAACGTCATGCCCGCTTCTTTATAATCAACACGTAAAATATCACTGTATACTATTGTTTTCTTGCGTGGCTTCGCTTTTTGAATGAACAAAAATTTTTCACCCGCATAATCGATGGTTACTTCGGTTTTATCTAAGTGTACCTTGTAGCCACCAAACAACCTAAAGCTAAATGTATCCATTGTCATTACTCCATTTCCAACTTCATTAGCTTTATTATACGGATTTTACATTGGAAATTCTAATTTCTGCAATGCCCTTGCTTACTAGGCACCCACTTCCTCAACAATAATCTTGCCATTACTTGTTTTTAAGTGAATTTTATTTTCTTTTGTCCCATGTTCATAGTGTGATGTTTGCACATTATACATCGTCGCTGAACCCCAACTTGTTGTTCCTTCAATTAGTACATTTTCTAACTTTCTTAAAGTTGAAAGTTCTATTCGGCCATTTTCCGTTTTAAGTGATACGGGGTGACTTATTTGTGCAAATTGTGCCTCGATTCGGCCATTACTTGAATAGGCTTCCACTTGTGCATCTATCTCTTTTAATTGTACGCGGCCATTTGAGGAATCCAATTTAAATTTCTGCCCTCTGCAGTTTTCGACAACTACGCGTCCATTGTTTGAGCTAGCCTTTACATGTTGTACTGTTGAATTTTCTAAAATAATACGACCATTATCTGAATGTGCGTATAAATGATCGCCTTGAATGGCATTCATCATTACACGACCATTATCTGATTGTAAATCGAATTGAGCTGCACTTATATCTGACACTTTGATCGCGCCATCTTGATTTTCGACAATTAGCTTTTCGTAATACTTTCTCGGTAAATGCAAAATCGCATTCACTTTATCAACTGAGCTAACAATGGTAATAAACCAAAAACGACGGATTTTTCCCTCTTGAGCCACATTCACAACGAGCGTATTATTCTCAATCGTCAGCGATGTTTCGATGGCTTGATCTTTGTTATTTGTTTCAATCATTGCTTCATCTGCATCTGTTGCAACAATGGATAGATTTACATTATTAGCCTTCACTTTAACTTTAAGATATGGTACATCTTTGTCTTTCTTTTCAAGTATTATAGCTTGTACAAAATCCTCTTCATCATAGGAAGCTAGTAATTCTTCTGCAAGCTCGTCTAATTCACCAAATGATTGAATAATTTCTTCAGTTGTTTTCCCTTCTGCTCGTCCATTTTCGAAGTATTCTTCAAAATCTCTACGAATGTCTGCTCGCTCTTGCTCATTGATTTTTTGTAAATGACTTTCAAGTATATCTAAAAATTGTTGTTCATTCATTTTTAATTACTCCCTTGAATTAATGTATTTACGCCTGCACTAAAGCTTTTCCATTCTGCCTTTAAGCTATTTAACTGCTCGATGCCTTGTGATGTGATTTGATAATATTTGCGCGGTGGTCCCTCTGTGGATTCCATTAAATACGTTGTAAATAAACCTTCATTGGTCAGCCTTCGTAATAATGGATAAACTGCGCCTTCTGATATTTCAATTTGAGTAGAGATGGCTTGTACCAGCTCATAGCCATACATATCTTTCTTTTCTAAAAGAGCCAGCACACATAAATTCAGCACGCCTTTTTTAAATTGAGGATTCATTGCTTCACCTCACTACTATTTTATGAATAATAGTGTATCAAATGCTATTATTCATTGCAAGGTACTGACTTAAAAAATATATACTTTCTTTTAGATTCGTTTTATGTAAATTAGGGAAATGTTTATCAAGATAATTAAGGAGGGTTTTTTATGGAACTACATAACGGAATGCTCTATTGGCCAACTACCTTTGTAAAACCTAGTCATACAAATCCAGCAATAAAAGGGCGTTATGATGTGATTATTATCGGGGCTGGCATGAGTGGTTTACTCACAGCAAATGCACTGATGAATGAAGGTTTAAGCGTAGCCATTTTAGAACGTAACGAAATTGCATCAGGTAGCACCTCTGCCAACACCGGTTTGTTACAATATTCAAATGATATTATGCTGCATGAATTAGCGGAACAGATTGGTGAACAAGATGCCGTTCGTTTTTATACCTTATGCTACGAGGCGCTTGAAACGTTAGATAAAATTGCCGCCATATTACCCGATAAGGCCGATTTTATTCGTCGTCCAAGCATTTGTTTTGCAAGTAAAAAGAGCGATGTCAAAAAGCTTGAAGCAGAATTTGAAATGCTCCATAGACATGGTTTCCCAGTGGAATTTTGGAATGATATCATCGTAAAAAATCGGCTGCCCTTTGAAGCTCCTGCAGCACTTTATACGATGAATGATGCAGAAATTAACCCATTTAAATTTGTCGTCTATTTAGCCGAACAGCTTAAATCACAGGGGGTGCATATTTTCGAAAATACTTTTGGTAATATTATTGAAGAAGAAGGTACACAGCAAATAATTAAAACGATGCACGGTGATTTTAAAACATCGCGTATTGTTTATACGACCGGCTATGGTCGGCTACCTTATGGGAAGATGAAAGGTGCGAATATTAACCGCTCTTACGCAATTGTAACCGAGCAAAACCCGCGCTTTAAGGGCTGGTACGAAAAGGCGCTTATTTGGGAAACTGCGCGTCCTTATTTATATTTACGAACAACCGTTGATAACCGCATCATTATCGGTGGGCTAGATGAAAACCGTGCACACCCCGCAAAAGATGAGGAAAAAATGGATACAATGGCAAAAGCCTTGCTTGAAAAATTGCAGGGGCTCATCCCAAACGAACAATTCCATGCGCCGTATAGCTACAGTGCCTCTTTTGGAGAGTCCTATGATAATCTGCCGTTCATCGGTCAGCATCCCCAAGAAAAAAGTCACTATTATTTACTAGGCTATGGTGGCAATGGAACCGTATATAGCATGCTCGGTGCTGAAATCCTCGCTGACTTAATTATGGGACGCGCTAATGACGATGCCCGCCTTGTTACGCTTGATCGTAAATATGGCTTAAAGATGAAAATGGATGTGTGAGCAATCGCCACACATCCATTTTTATATAGACTTTAATTTGTTATTTTTTAAGATATACCATATAACCGTCGCTGTCGTCATCGCTATAAATATACCAAACTCCCAAATGCCTAAGTGAATTGGATAGCCAATTGATGTCACTACTTCCTTTAACGTCAAAAAGGACATGAAAAGTAGCATTTCATTTCGAAGGGCATGAAGCATGTTTACACTATTTTGGATCTGTGCTTCATTTAACGGCTCGCCACCATTTGGCATATTAATATATTCAGGAAATTTACCAATCTGTCCAAGTAATAGCCAAAGTCCAAAACCTAAAAGCGGTAAAAAGAAAATAAACCATTTATTAGCCCAAGCATCTGCCTCGCCCATTATGTTGTAATGACTCGGCACCTCACTTGGTAAATTCGGAAATTGAATCGCAGTAAAAGCAACGGTAATGAAAAAAACTACGAGTGTCATCCTGTTGAAGAGCTTCATTCCACCTTGCCCCTATCTAAAAATTACTGAACAAAAAGACCGGCGATTTTATCTTCGCCATCATAGGAAATGGTAAAGACACGTTTATCGTTGCTATATTGTGCAACTAATACAACCACCTTCATGCCATCTTTTTCTTCTACCGTCGATTTTTCGACCTGTTCAAAATCACCTGATTGCTCGATAACTGGCTCAATTTGCGCCAATTGATCCACTGTTAACTGTGCGGTTAAATTCGCATCAAATTGCTCAATTAAAGGCTCGTAGTTTTTTTCATTTAGCCATTTTACAACATCTTCAGCCTTTTCACGATACACTTGTGATGTGTCTTCATCGGCTTTATTACCACAGCCGATTAATACAATACTTAACATCATACCTACTAAAATAACTGCCCACTTTTTCATAGAAATCCCCCTCATTACTAAGTTATCCTTATTGTAAACGATATTTTTTAGTATTGTTGGGACATTTCATCATCGGTTCTTTTTCATTCCTGAATGGTTATTTTTCATAATGAGCTTTTGTTCGAAGACTTGCTGCTCTACTGCTGTAGATAAGGTGCTATTCGGATGCTGATTGGTAATTCGTTTAATCGAATAGAGTCCAAGCCCTCGCTCTATCCCTTTTGTAGAATAACTTTTTGCATATAATTCGCCTAAAGCAGGTGGTGAGGCATCAATGCTATTTTTTACGATGCAATATTGTGTGCCATCCACTGTAAATAACGCTATATATAAACTACGCTCCGTTGATTTTTCAGCTGCTTCGATTGCATTATCTACTAATATCGATACGATACGGATAAAGGCCTCTGTCGGCATATATAGCTCCTCCATGGGCTCTGGAATATCAATCGTTATGGTTAACTTCCTTTGCTGTGCTGTTACAATTTTTACACTTAGCACTGCCTTTACTTCGGGAATCATCACGCGAGACAACTTTGTTAGCTCCAGCTGCTGATGATTAACAATGGCAGTCGTTGGTGCAATAATCCCCTCATAAATCTGCTTCATTTGCTGGACATCCTCCGTACGCACGGCTTCCCCCATTGACAGCATTAAGTTCATATAATCATGACGAAATGTTGCCAGCTCATCATGCATAAATTCTAGCTTTGTCACATAATCCATCAGCTGCTCATGCATTTTCTTTTCATGCCGCTCGATCAACTGTGCTCGCGAGCGATACATATTCATCGAAATCATAAGCATTAGTACAATCGAAATTATCGTTAATCCTATGTATAAAGCTTCGCCGTACAATTCATGTAAATTCGCTAATACACGCACTGTCGGGAAATTGATAATAAGTAAAAATACCGTACAAATTGAAATGATGATAAAGGTAGGTATAAAGAGCTTACTCGTTCGCAAATATTGACCCGTTAAGTAGATTTTCCTGCGTGCACCGTACATTAACAGCAACACCACAAGCAATGTCCCAACCAGTAGCACACTCGACGTCCAGCTATAATACGGAAACGGGCTATCTAAATAGACCGTGTAAACAAGCGTGAACAGACCATTTTTAATAACGGAATATAGCACGACACTCAGCATGGCAAAATAAAGAATTTGGATACTAGTTCCCGCCTTTGTAAGCCAGCCAAGAATCATTAAAAAGCCGATCAATGCCACAATATTTAATTCAATAAAGCCCGAATAGCCGATTAGCATGGATAAAAGCACTGTAAATAACATACTAATCAATGCATAAAAGCGCTTCGAAACCTGTGTTGCCCCTACTAGCAATTGAAACAAATAAAAGTGCCCAAACCCGATGAGTACATAGCCTAGTAAATTATAAAACAACATCCCTTATCCTTCTTTCAACAATGTTTTCATCGTTTTCATGAGCCTTCGTGAAACCGGGACTTGTTTGCCACTTGTTAATTGGACAAGCTGCTGCTTTGAATCTAGCTGCTGCATATGCATCTTATTAATCAACACCGACTTATGACAACGTACGAGGCGTTCATCCATCTGTTCGATTTCTTTCAGCGTGCCATAAAATCGGATGAGCTGATTGGTCGTCACAAGCTCCAAGCGATGTGGCTCATCCGTCATAATATATTCAACCGTATCAAATGGCACTTTAATCGTTGTATACGAATTGTCGATAACGAAATAATCCTTATCCATTACACCCTTATTTGTCTTAACATAGTGTGCCAAGCAATCCTTAATCAGCTTTCGACGCATGTCATAAGGCAAATCCTTTTCAATAAATGTTAAGGCCGATACCATATATTGATACGAAATCGGTGCAAGCTCAGAATGGGTTGTCACAAAGACAATAATACCCTCCGAATCAATCGTGCGTATCTCTCGCGCCACCTCTAAACCCTTCCTTATTTCCTGCTTAATTTCAATATCTAGAAAATAGATTGGTGTATAGGTGCAACATGCAATTTTTGATACAATTTCATCCGCACGACTTGTCGTTTCGATAAAATTGTATGGTATTTGCTCTTTTTCACAAATGTCTTGAATCATTTGCTGCATGCGCTGTGCCTGATAGAGGTCATCTTCCAATATAAAAATACTCATAGCCCTCCTCCTTTCATGGCGCCTCAAAAACATCCCTTTATTGAATAAATCTCCAAATCGCCCGTGGAATTAACATTAATACTTCTGCTAATGTAGCGATTAAATCCAAATGTTCCGCCTTTTCTCCCATCGATTTTTTCATTTTTTTGCTCACTACGGTATCTCCTTGAATAGGCTCCTTTCCATCATGAAATCGAATGCGCCGTGATTTGCACTTTGTAAGATTTGGCGCATCCATCACTTGAAAATGCAAATGAGCCTCCGACGAATTGCCTGAATTACCACAACGTCCAATCCTAGTGCCCGTTTTTACTTGCTGACCCTCTTTTACAACAATCGAACCCGGAATCAAGTGAGCCAACAAACTATATTCTTGATTGGCATGCTCCAAAATAACGTAATTGCCCGCAGGATTTTGCTCATCCATTTGCCCTGGGACATTATCTGCTATTCCATCCACCACTTCTAAAACCTTCCCATCAAGCGGTGCTACGATTGCTTCGTTATATGCCAAGTAATGCTCATTATGCTCAGCTATATCTATATATGTCAGACCATCTTGTACTTTAACAAAATCATAGGCAAATTGCTGTGTTTCATAAGCATAATGGTAATTAATTAACTCATTTGCCCCACCCCAAAACACAAACCACTCCCCTTTAAATGGATAGTGATATTTATTTTTTGTATAACAATTATTTGCTTGCTCATCTATCATGAAAGGGGTTAAAAATAAGCTTTCAATTTCAGATTGACGATTAAATGTCACAACAATCGCCTTTGATTTGGAAGTATCCAGCCAAATCGTTTGCTTGCTTTGCTGTAACACGGCCTCGTATGTTCGTTCAAATTGTGTAACATCTTCTACAAAAGGGACTGCAATTTCAATAAATTTATCGTACGGAATATAGTGCTTAAATTCAGCTGTTGTTGCCGTATAAATCGTTTCAAATTGCTGCTTTAAAAATAAGGTGCCAATTGATGTGTTTAAATCCGACTGCCTTTCCATATTTATGCCCTCCGAATACAAAGAATTTTCTTACTCTTTTACGGTTCAATACGTAAAAAGGTTTCACCCTATGAATCTACGGCTGCCATAAAAAAAACCGCGTTCAGCCTTTATAGCTAGACGCGGATTGGATTAATGGAAGAAAGTCCCCTGCTCACTTAAACGACTCGAAAAATCATCTACTTTTAGAGGTCGACTATAATAATAGCCTTGTACAAACTCGCAATTAAAATCTTTTAGTAACTGAATATCCTCCACTTCTTCCACACCTTCAGCCACTACCTGTAATTTCAATGCGCGTGCTAATGAAATGATGGCTGACACCATTGCTACATCCGCGCTATTTTCATTCATTTTATGAACAAATGAGCGATCGATTTTTAATGTATCTACAGGGAATTTTTTTAAATAGCTTAAAGAAGAATAGCCTGTACCAAAATCATCGATTGATAAGGTAATGCCCATTGCCTTTAATTGCTCAATCGTATTTAATAAGCTCATATTTTGGTCTAAAAAACTCATTTCTGTAATTTCAATTTCAAGCATCGTAGGCGGAATTTCATTTTCCTGCAAAATCAAATGGAGTCGCTCTACAAAATTGTCTTTTGCTAAATGGCTCGGTGAAATATTGACAGCCACACGTAAATTCAGCCCAAATAAGGCATTCCACTGCTTTACTTGGCAGCCAGCTTCTTTAATAACCCATTCACTTATTTCCGTAATCAGGCCAAACTCCTCAGCAAACGGAATAAATTGATCCGGAGGTATATAACCTATTTCCTCATCAAACCAACGAATCAATGCTTCCATTCCTTCGATTTGATTCGTTTGTAAATTCACTTTCGGCTGATAGTAGAGCTCAAATACTTGATTTTTAATGGCTTCATGCAATTTTGTTTCGAGCGTTAATACTTGGTTCGGTGTAAATCGTTTCTGATCTTTATATAGCACATAAAACTTATTATTACTTTTTTTGGCCTCATACATGGCTAGATCGGCATATTTTAAAATATCTTGTGCACTATCAATGGACTCCGTATAATTGGCGACTCCTACACTTACTGAGGCATAAAATGTGTGACCCTCTAAATTGAAGTAATCTACAAACTGATTTTGTAAGCTTGTAACTAATTCATCGAGCTGCGCTGGCTGCTTCAATATGCCGACAAATTCATCCCCACTTAATCGATAAAATGTAATGAATGAATTTGTTAAGGTTTGCGCCCGATTCGCAATTTCGATTAAAAATAAATCACCAATATGGTGGCCTAAGCCATCATTGATATTTTTAAAACGATTTACATCAAACAATAATAGTGAAAATGGTTGCCTATCTTCGTCAATTAGTTGCTTTAAATCCAGCATTAATTGACGACGATTTGGTAATCCCGTTAAATCATCATGATGTGCGATATGAATCATCTCCCCGATATTCTTTTGCGCTGTAATATCTGTACGAATCGAAATATATTGATAAGGCTTTCCCTTTTCATTTAAAAATGGCACAATCGTCGTTTGAACCCAATAAATCGAACCATCCTTTGCACAGTTGCATATTTCCCCTTTCCATGTCTCCCCCGTGCCAATTGTACGCCACATGTCTTTAAAAAATTGCTTCGAATGAACGCCTGAATTCAATATACGATGATCTTGACCAATTAATTCTTCTCGCTTATATTTTGAAATATCACAAAAGCGATCATTTACCATCGTAATGACACCGCGTGCATTCGTAACTGCTAAAATAGATGACTCATCCAGAGCAACCTTAATATTTTGTAGTTCCTCCACAGTTAATTGCATCGAACTTAATACATTTGCTCCCCCGGTTTTAAACACTTGCCCCACCTCATAATAATTTTAATGATTCTTTTTTATCATAAAAACTCATATATTCAACATCTATTCATTATTATAGTCCTTTTAGGTTAAAATTTACAGTGATTGGAGGATTAAACGGAAACTATAGTTGACTTTCTAATAAAAAATTACATATTTATTCAAATTTAAAGGGAAATAAGAAATAATACGAATTACCCACTCATTCTGATACCCTGTTTTCCCTGTACTTAGTTCGTGTCGCTCGTTGATTAATATTAAGTGGTTTTTAATAGAAATTACCAATTCCCTCCACCTTATTATCGACAAAATTTTTGGATAAAATAATATTAAAAAATTTGAAAGTATGTCAATCCATGCCGTTTGAAAACTTCATTCAAACAAAGCAGGACTGGATTGGTGATAACAGCTTTTGGGTCATTGAAGTTGATGGCATTTTACGAGAGGAATGGGAAGCATTGAATCGTTAACGAAGCTGAGTACGGTGTTATTTGATTGGATGGCTTTCCTGTATACGTTAAAGAAGCCTTGGTAATCGAAAGCTACTCAAGCCTTTTTCAATACTTCTTCTAATGACAATGGCGTGATTGTCCCTTGATGAAAATATAATTGCCAACGCCCATCGATTAATTTCCAAATCGAGCTACGGTATGTATTACGATTTCTAGTTGTATCGACGATATAGTATGTCGTTAGGACAACATCATCTGCCAGTGGATACATGGCAAAGTTATGCATCGTCATGTCCGATAACACCACCCCTGTTTCGAGGCATTCCATTTTATCATACATATAACCAGAGCTGCCAATTTCAAAAAACTCGTCCGCTAAAATTTCATCAAGCTTTCCCATATTTTCTCGTACATTTGGTGTAATATGACTTTCTTCTAATCGCTTAATATGCTTCTTTAAATCCATAAAAATCTACCCCTTCAAAAGAATTACAATAACTTTACTTGTGATTAATTGTAAAAGCAACTAGAATTTATATTACTTACACAAAGAATAAAGGATTGAGGTGTCTAAAATTGAAAAAAGAAAAACATGAGCTTTTTGAATGGCTAAAGGTCATTGCTTTAACAGCCGTCTTTGTTATCGGGATCCGCACATTTATCTTTTCGCCCATCATCGTAGACGGTGCTTCTATGATGCCAACATATGAGGACGGGGACCGAATCATCGTCAATAAAATTGGCAAAACGATGACGGACTTAGAACGCTTTGATATTGTTGTGTTTAAAGCACCCGATGAGCGCAACTTCATTAAACGCATTATCGGTTTACCGGGTGATCATATCGAATATAAAAATGATGAGCTCTACGTCAATGGGGAAAAACTTGAAGAGCCTTATTTATCCCAAAATAAATCGGCTTTAAATGGCTTTGGTGATTTGACAGGTGACTTTACGTTAGAGCAGCTGACAGATCATTCGAAAATCCCTGAAGATTATTATTTAGTTTTAGGTGACAACCGCCTCAAAAGCAGTGATAGTCGTGACTCACGTGTTGGCTTAGTGGCAAAGGACCAAATTATCGGCAAGGCCAATATTCGTATTTACCCATTTGATGAGTTGGGTTGGGTAAAATAATTGAAACTGGGGGTGATAACAATGACCTTTCCTATTTTAGAAACGGAACGGCTTATATTACGACAATTAAAGATTGAAGATGCTAACGCTATGTATAGTTACGCTTCAAACGATGACGTAACAAAATTCGTGCTATGGGATTCTCATACGTCGCTTGAACAAACAAAACAATTTTTACAGTTTATGATTGATAAGTACAAACAAGAAAACTATGCATGGGCTGTTACTTTAAAAAATTCAGATGAGTTTATCGGCACGATTGATTATGTCATGCTCGATAACAACGAACACATTGGTGAAATCGGTTATGCGTTATCACACCTCCATTGGGGCAAAGGTTATATGAGTGAAGCTGCACAAGCAATTATTCAATACGGCTTTACGGAACTCAATTTAGAACGCATTCAAGCACGTTGCTTCGCTGGAAACGTAGGCTCTGAGCGTGTTATGCAAAAGGCCGATATGGTTTATGAAGGCACAATGCGCAAAGCTAAATTCTCTAAAGGGGCTTACCATGATATGAAAATATATTCGATTATACGCGAAGAAGCGAATATATCGTAAGGAGCAGAAAGAATGCCACAAGATTTAACGGTGCCTCTAAAAGAAGGAAAGCTCAATATACGGGTAGCCATTTGGATTGAACAGGAAGAAAACATTCTTGTAAGTGAATTTCCAAACGATCTCATTACATTACCTGGTGGACGTATAAAATTTGATGAAGCGAGTAATGATGCTGCCATTCGTGAGCTCTATGAGGAAACAGGTGAACGGCTCATGAACGTGAAGCTATTTGCAATTATTGAAAATTTCTTCTTACTAGGACAAGCCTACCATGAAATTTTATATGTCTATCGCGGCACAATTCCCTTTAAAGAAACATATGTTGGTACCGATTATGATAACCAAAAACTATATTGGCTACCGAAAACTGAAATACACCAATTAAAGCCACGAGCATTCGCGCAGCTTTTGGATAAGCAAGAGGATATAGGTGTTGTGCATATTGTGAACAGGGATTGAGAAAAACGTGAGACGCTGAATTTTAACATGCAATGTCTCACGTTTTTTATCTGTCTAAATGTGTGATTTCATTAAAACTTTTTATCGTCCATGTGCTATTCTTGTATTCAATTTTTGATAAACAAGCATTTGCGAGCTTTGTTTTTCCTGAACCAATCTCATTGTTAGAAAGAATCGCTAAAATACAGTTAATAACTGCTCCATGTGCTACTAAAATTATTTTGTTCTCACTATGTTGCTCCGTAATCTGTTCCAATCCTTTTATTATACGCTGAGCTAAAATCTCCTTGGATTCTTGATTTGGATAATGGCGGTTAGGAAACTTTGTGATGCGTTCTTCATAATTCATTCCCTCTGCATCCCCATAATTTCGTTCGATAAATAGCGGCATTTCAATTATTTGTAAGGCATTTTTTTGTGCAATAATTTGCGCTGTTTGCTTAGCGCGTTTAAGCGGACTTGTGAGCACTAATTCATAACCGTTCCCTTTTAAAATTTGAGCGCACATTTCTGCCTGCTTCATGCCGTTTTCATTTAAAGCTATATCCGTATGCCCTTGTAGCTTCCCAAGCTTATTCCAATCTGTTTCACCATGCCTTACTAAACATATTTCGATTTTCGTAACCTCACTTATCAAAAATAGCATTGTTTTAATTGGAAATTACTGTACAATACATAGTCAATGAATAACAAGATATCGAAAAGGATGAGATAAATGAACCGACACATACTCGCCATTTCAGGAGGCGGATTTTCTGAGGAACAACATGCAGCCATCGATCAATATTTGATTCGGCTTACGCAAAAAGATTCTTCTGTAAAAATTGCCTTCATTGCTACAGCAAGCAATGATAACGAACATTATATAGAAAAATTCCACACAACCTTTCAACAACATAATACAATACATATTACACAAAAGGATTTTCATAACCCCAACATTCAAAACATCATTAATGAGCAGGATATTCTTTATGTAGGTGGTGGCAACACGAAATATATGCTCGATTGTTGGAAAGCAACGGGATTTAATAAAGTATTAAAAAATGCATATGCACAAGGGGTCATTTTAGCCGGTGTCAGTGCGGGTGCTATGTGCTGGTTTGAGCATTGTTATAGTGAAGTTGACGGTCGTTACATACAGTTTGAAGGATTAGGACTATTAAAAGGTGCCTTCTGTCCGCATTATCAGGAACTGGTGCGTAGGGAATCATTTGATAAATGGGCGCAGACGAATGGAATTACACCACTTTATCCATTAATGGATCCAGAGAATATCCATTTCACCAACGAAAAATGCGTTATGAAATTAATTAGCTATTAATGTGTATAGTCAAAGCCAGCTATCATAATTGTTCATTAGCTGGCTTTACTTTAATTGCGTTTGTATTGAATTAATACGCTTTCTTTACCTAAATATTGTTCACTTCCAATTCTACTTACCTCTTGAAACCCGAGCTTTTGCAGCATATTCCTAGAACGAAGATTTTCTTCATGGGTTTCAGCTGTAAATTGGGTAATTCCTAACTTCTCTGAAGCAAACTCGAACAAGCACAGTGCCGCCTGAGAACCAAGCCCCTTCCCCCACACATCACTATTCCCTATCGCTATTCCAAACTCCGCAGTATTTTCTTTAATACAAGCTAAATCCACATAGCCTATTAACCGATTGCTTTCCTCAATCCCTAGCCGTATAAAATCTGGTGCCTTATTCGTTACACAGTGCGCCCACCATTGATACAATTCCTTTTCTTCACGATTCATTTCCCAGCCATTTGCTAGACAAAAAGCACGGTCCTTACTCCATGCTAAAACATTGGTATAATCGTCCAGCATTATCGGACGTAGCTTTAAAAGTTGCGGATTGTTCAAGATTCTTCCCCCTCTAATCAAATCGTTTTTCTTTGCAAATTTAATTTTTATTAAAAATAATGAGAATAACTTACTACTCGCTTCGTTGTACTGTATGAAAAAGCTTTTTTACTAAAATAAGGAGCCTTACAGATGAAAAGTTCACCTAAAAATTTTATCGATCGATTAAAAAAACAAAAGGAAGATGCCCTTGATTATATTATCAATGTTTACATGCCACTTGTAAAAACAATTTCCAAGAAAATACTATACACGCATTCACAGCAAGATATCGACGAATGCATCAATGATGTGTTTTTAAGTGTTTGGCAAAATGCCGCGCAATTTCAAGGAAACGCAGAGGACTTTAAAAAGTGGATTGGTATGATCACGAAATATAAAGCAATCGACCGCTACCGACAAAACGAAAAGCGCGCAGCACGTGAACAATCCGATGAAACATTACAACAGCATCAAGCGAGCTTCACAATCGAGCAACACATACTCAAACGCGAGCAAAAAAACGAGCTGCTCTTTGCACTCAGCCAATTAGCCGAACTCGATCGCCATATCTTTATTATGAAATATTATTTAGAACTAACCAATATTGAAATTGCTGATACCCTCGGACTTACAAAGGCGGCTGTTGATAATCGTTTATATCGCGGCAAAAAGGAACTCGCACAACATGACATTTTAAAGGAGCGTTTTATATGAAAATGAAAGAGTGGATGGAGCTCGACATCGATAACCTCGAATTAGAACAAGTAACGGAGCTTGAAAAACAACTCGTCAAACAGCATGTCTTCAAAAAACGGAAAAAAGCTCCGATTTGGAGATCGATAGCGATGGCTGCTGTAATACTTATTAGTGGCGCAGCTATTACAACATTTGCATTTCCGTCTGTAGCCTCTCAAATTCCGTTTATGAATAATGTCATCAGCTATTTTGATGATAGTTATGGACAATATACAAACTTTGAAGGATTCTCTGATGATTTAGGCCTTGTGGATTCAGACAACGGCATTTCGATTTTAATCGACCATGCTGTATATGATGGAACGAATATTATCGTTTCTTATGCCCTTGAAACTGAAAAAAATCTAGGGAAATCCATTGCTGTTAGTGGAGGAAACTGGTTTGATGTTAAGGGCGCCATTGCGTTGGGTGGTAGCGATCAAATTATTCAAATCGATGAACATCACTATGCCGGCGTGGCTGAATTTACCCCTCGTTTTGAAAATGACGAACAACCTGAAACAATTGAAGTAATATGGACGCCAAAAGCATTTTATAACCACGATACAGGAGAAGAAATTAAGGGTGATTGGTCATTTAACTTCTCGCTGGATCGATTAGAGGGTATCGTACTAACTGTCAATAAAACAGGTACAAGTAGCGATGTCAGCTTAACAGTAAATTCCATCGAATTCACAGACGTTTCAACGGTTTTATCGTATAAACAATTCGCAAGCGATGAACTCATGGAATCTTGGCTATCGGTAACACCTACTTTCGCAGTAAAAGACGATTTAGGAAATGTGTATATAGATGGCATAGGCGGTGGTGGACAAACTTCCGATAACTTTAAAACGTTCACAGGCACTACTTCATTCGGTGCAATTAAAGAAGGTGCAACCAAGCTATTCATTGAGCCAACTGCCATTGCAAGCTTAGAAAGTGGTCTTGGTCATAAAAAAATTACGCTTGATACGATTGTAGTAGAGTTACCAAAATAACTTAGGTAGATTATTAGAAATAACTAGTAGGTCATTTTCTCCGTCCTTGCATAATAAGGACGGAGATTTTTTATGTACATAGAATTGAAACGACCAAAAGAAGGATTTCCCCCAAGCTTTCTTGAAATAGTAATAGGCAATACTACATCGAGAGGAGTTTTTTACTTGAGCACCATTGAACAGCGCCTACATGAATTAGGCTTACAGCTACCTGAAGCTACACACCCGCTTTACCACTATGTACCCGTAACAATTCACCAAAATGTTGCATATATTAGCGGACAAGTACCACGTATCAACGGAGATATTCCTTATCCTGGTAAGGTCGGGCAAGATGTCACAATCGAGCAGGCAGGTGAGCTCGCTGAATACTGTGTATTAAAAGGCCTTAGCTGCTTGAAAGCACAGATTGGTTCACTCGACCAAGTCGAAAAAATCCTTAAAGTAACCGGCTATGTTCAAGTAGCCTCTGACTTTTACGAGCCGTCAAAAGTGCTTGATGCCGCCTCAGCGTTACTCGAAAAAATCTTTGGCGAAAAAGGACGCCATGCACGGACTGCAGTCGGTGTCGCAACACTTCCTAGTAACACACCGATTGAAATTGATTTTATCATTGCAATTAAATAAAGGAGCGAATCGATGATTACATTAAAAGAGATTCAAGAGGCAAGACAGCGTATACAAAATGTCGTCTATGAAACACCACTTCTTCAATCAGAGCAATTGTCGAATTTATGTGGCAACCAATTATTTTTAAAAGCAGAGCACCTGCAAAAAACAGGCTCGTTTAAAATACGTGGGGCTAGCAATATGGTCATACATGCAATTGAAAACGGTGCTCAGCATGTCACAACGGCATCATCCGGCAATCACGGACAAGCCGTAGCTTACGTGGCTAAAAAATATGGCGTGCCATCAACCATCGTTGTGCCTGAAAATGCAAGCCAGTGCAAAATTAATGCCATCATCGGATATGGTGGACAAGTCGAAAAATGCGGAACAACATCTGGTGAACGTCTACCAAGGGCACAGCAAATTGCCGACGAACAAAGCGGCATCTACATCCCACCTTATGATGATCCGCTCATTATGGCCGGACAAGGAACAGTAGGATTAGAAATTTTACAGCAGCTTCATCATATTGATGCGATTGTTGTACCAATTGGAGGTGGCGGCTTAATATCAGGAATTTTAACGGCTGTAAAAGAAACAAACCCCGCCATTCAAATTATTGGAGTTGAGCCTGAGCTAGCGAATGATACATATCTATCTCTACAAAACCAAAAAATCACAGCGATTCCTGCAACAAACACCATTGCAGATGGCTTGCGAACAAACCAGCCAGGTGATTTAACATTCCCTGTGTTAACGAAGTACTTAGATGATTTGGTGCTTGTAAGTGAGGATGAAATTCGTATGGCCTTTAGTTTTGTAATGGAACGTACAAAGCAACTCATTGAACCTTCAAGTGCTACAACAGTTGCAGCCGTGCTTTATAATAAGCTCAATATGCAAGGAAAAAATATCGTTACGCTTATATCTGGTGGCAATGTTGACCTTGAAAATGCCCAAAGTATGATTGTAGATACAGCAAAGTTTTCACAGATAAACAGCTAGGGTTGGTGACATCATGGGATCTAGAATTATGCATGCCATTATCGCTAAAAAAGTGGCTGATGCTTTACACATTACGAATAAATCAAATTTTATATTAGGTGGAATTGCAGCAGATGCTTCTTCCAATAAAGAAGCATCTCATTTTTACGCTGGAAAGCATGAGGATTATACACGTAGAATTGATTATGACGCATTCATTAATAAATATAATGAACATGCTACCAATGACTATATTCTTGGCTATTATGTACATCTTATTGCCGATGAATATTGGCTTCAAGGTTTCTATTTGCCGTGGTTAAAAAATCGAATTGAGGCAAACACCGAAATACTTTCGCTATATCATCAGGATTTTAGAGTACTGAATTCAAAGCTTATTCATTATTATAATTTAAAAGATGAACTCATCGCTTCTTTAACAAATAGCGCTTCAATATTAAAGCTAGATGAAGTTCAGCCTAGTGAAGTCATGCCATTTTCGCGTTCTGTTATCAATGATATGAATGATGATATTGGTAATCTTCACGCCAATCTAAACGTATTTACGCTAGAACAAATTATTGGCTATATTGAAACAGCCGTTGCAAAAAGCGTTTATCTAATTAAGCACAGACAAGGTAGCATGTAGTTAATCATTCCAATAGCCAAAGCCACTAACTTTATACTTAGTGGCTCACCTTTTCAAAATTTTCGAGTACGGGTACTAATTCGAGCAAATCCTCTATCACGACATCTGCCAAAACTTCCTCCCACCCAGCATCCTTTTTCCAAATGCCCTTCATTCCTACTTGCTTTGCTGCTCTTACATCGTTTTCAGGGTGGTCTCCAACAAACACACTTTCACAAGGTGCAACTTGTAACTGATTTAAAGCCTTTAAAAAAATCCGCTCATCAGGCTTTTTCATGCCCTCCCATTCAGACACCAAAATGATATCAAAATAATGTTCGATTTGTAACGCCTTTATATTATCCATCTGAAATTGACCATAGCCATTCGTAATAATGCCTAGTCGATAATGCGCGTTCTTTAAACTTTCTAACATTTTCAGCAAATTCGGAAAGGCCACACAGCTATATTTGAATTCATGCAAATAATCTTCTAGTAGCTGCTCTGCCGTCATTTTCGTAATAGCAAACTCCTGTACAATTTGCGCATACACTTTATCTTTCCAAACATAGCCACGCTGATCCAGTTCAATAAAACGCTCAATATATCGCTGCTTCGAAATATGTCCCACAACATCCTGTAAACGCTCATATTGCTTTTCTACAAAAACTTTTACAGATGCATCTCGATTTAATAAAGTCCCATCCAAATCAAATAGGATTGCCTTCACGCTTTAAACCTCCTTTTCCATCGTCACTGTCGCCATTACAAAACCAGTTGGACTTGTCGTCATTTCTTCCTTCGTAATTTCATAGCCAAGCTTATTATATAAACGAATATTATTTGTTTCTGATTTTCGCACTTTGCAGCGAACATTGTGACTATTTTCCTGCAAAGCTCGTTTTTCAATATAATCAATTAAAGCCGATGCAATGCCCTTTCCTTGAAAAGCGGGTAGCACTGAAAGCCTCGAAAAATAGAAATAATCCTTCTGCCGTAAAACCTTAATAATCCCTACCAATTGTTGATTTACATAGGCACCAAATATAAGAACCCCTTGCTGTAATTCGCTTTCAATTGTTTTTTCCGTTTCGACTAATGCACTTGAAGGCATCGTATCCATTTCATAGCGTTTAAATGCCGCATGAATTACTTCAATTATTTGCTGTGCATCATTAACAGGCTGAATAACATCCATTTTGGCAAACCTCCCTTTACTAACAAGAGTGTTTGTATAAAAATAACATAATATGAATTAAAATTCAAATTAATTCTCAACTACTATAAAATTGAGATTCCAAAAAGACAAAAATATATTTCTAAAAGACATATATAAATTTCATTATGTAATTTATATTGTATAATCAAATTAATAAAAAGAAATAGGGAGGAATTGTTTATGGGGTTATTTAAACAAAAAATTGTTGATGAGCGCGTACAAAACATGCAAAACAAAATTTACCGTGAAATTTACTACATTGTGTATTTGATCTGTATCAGTTCATTAATTATTAAAATGTTTCTTTACGGGCGCGGGTTCGAACATGTAACAACTGAACTGATTATCTTATTGACATGCGCCATCTATTATAGTATTCGCGGGATGTATAGCGGGGTTTTATCCGAAGAAGTTGAAATCCATGATGCCAACAGCAAATATCGCTTTAGCACAAAAACAATCGTAATTGGCATCCTTTGTGGTGTTGTAATTGCTCTAGCTATGGCATTAAATAGTGCCATCAATTATGCAGATTCTAATGCGCAAGCTCTTGAGTATTTCTTTATCGTATTTTTAATTTCATTAGTCATCTATGCACCATTTTTAGCCGTATTTTTATTTATTGGCCAGCAATCAGCCGTTAAAAAAAGCAAGAAAATTAATGATAAAATGCTTGAAGATAACGAAAATGAGTGGTGATAAGGATTGAAAAATGTACGCTTAAAAATGGCTCGAATTGAAATGGATTTATCACAAGAGGAGCTTGCAAAAAAAGTGGGGGTAACACGCCAAACGATCGGCTTAATTGAGCTTGGCAAATACAATCCAACACTCAGTGTATGTATCGCCATTTGCAAAACATTAAATAAGACACTTGATGAATTATTTTGGGAGCAAGCCTAAATAAAATATCATTAATAATACCACTAATCAATTAATCCAAAGCATAATTGATTAGTGGTATTTTCTTCATTTCGATAGCGATTTCATTTGCCCATTACTCATACACTTTTATACTTTCACCATTTGACCTAAATTCAACATCACCAGGACGCGTAGTATAAATTTGTGCTCCAGCTGCTTCAAGTGCCTCGACGGTTTCAGGCTGCTCCGGGTTTTTATTAGAGCAAGTAATTAATGCATATTCAGGCTGTACTGCTTCAATGAGCACAGTCGTTTGCTCATTATAACGGCCATGATGTGGAACCTTCAAAAATGTATGCGACATGGCCATGCTTGAATGCGCTAATAGCTCTGCAATGCGAGGCGCTTCAATATCACCAGCAAATAAAAAGCTCGTCTCCCCGTACCGCAAACTCATGACTAAAGAATGATCATTATCCCCATTAAAATTCAATTGCTTCGGCGGATAAATTTCCCCCTTTGCCATTCCTATTGAAAGCTCATAGTTTTCTGTGATTGTTTCAAGCGTCATCTGTTTTTCATCCACTGCCTGCAAAAATTCTAATGTCTGTTTACTATTACTAACATAATTCGGCCCATAAATATGCTCGATATCCAAGGACTTTACAATATGATCCGCACCACCTACATGGTCCTTATCATAATGCGTAATAATGAGCGCCTGTAATTTATTTATACGGTTCTCCTGTAGATAGGCCACAATTTTTTCACCATCATCTTCTTCCCCAGCATCGATTAATACATATTGCCCTTGATGAGAAACTAATAAGCTATCTGCCTTCCCCACTTTAAAAGCATGTACAATAAAGTTTTCCTCTAACGACGTCTCCTGTCCGCTACAAGCAGTTACAAGCAGCAAACAAATAATTATATAAATTTTTTTCATCGATTTTGTCACGCTTCCTCATTAGTCGTTTATTTTTACGACAACTCCAATTTCAATAATTGTTCATCCGTTGTACTCTCTTATCCGTATCTCCTATCACCGCCGTTTTACATGCCGTGACTATCAAAAAAGCATTGCAATACCTAGCCAGTATTTTAGTAAAAGCAAAACCTCCATTTCTTCCTTGTTTATGACGTCACTATTTTTCCTACTGTAAATTAAAAATTTCCATTTTTATTGTAAATCAATGGTACACTAAAAATGGTAAACATGAGATATTTTTTAATCATTATTTCTTTATCCCTTGTTTTTCATTTGAGACGATTTTTTGTAGGAGGCGTTTTTTTATGTTAATAAGACAAGCAAACGAACAAGATGCACCACATATTTTAGAAGTAATGCACGACGCTGAAGCTTCTGGTTTTATGCTATTTGAACCAAATGAAAGACAGCTTACCTCTGATTCCTTAAGCAAATATATTAAAACAATGAACAGTGCTCCTAAATCCAGCTTCTTTGTTGCAGAAGATAAAGGAAGAATTTTAGGCTATCTACTAGTAAAGGCTGAGAATTTGGCTCGTACCTCTCATCGTGCGTCCATTGCAATAGGTGTACACAGCCTTAGTCGCGGAAAAGGTACAGGTACTAAGCTATTTCAACATGTACTCATTTGGGCAAAACAGCAACAATTACACCGCCTAGAGTTAACTGTTATTGAGCATAATAGCCATGCCATTCATCTTTATAAAAAAATGGGCTTTACAAAAGAAGGTATAAAAAAAGACTCGCTATGGATCAATGGACAATTTGTTAATGAAATTTATATGAGTATTCTTCTCTAACCCATTACAAATCCTCTTCACAATCTAATTGATTTTTTCGCCGCTTACACAAGAGAATTTGAAGATGCCCTTAATCACAAAAAAGAACCAAAGAAGCAGTCCATTTAAAGCTTCTTTGGTTCTAATTTTTTATTCGTTAACTAAGTTTTAGTTTTTCTGCATTTCACTAAAATTTGGCTATAAAAAAGGCGTGTAGCCTATGCTACACGCTTAAAAATGACCCGTACGGGATTCGAACCCGTGTTACCGCCGTGAAAGGGCGGTGTCTTAACCACTTGACCAACGGGCCATGCAATGGCTCCGAAGGCAGGACTCGAACCTGCGACCTGCCGGTTAACAGCCGGATGCTCTACCAACTGAGCTACTTCGGAATAATTTATATGGTGGGCCTAAATGGACTCGAACCATCGACCTCACGCTTATCAGGCGTGCGCTCTAACCAGCTGAGCTATAGGCCCTATATAAAACTGGAGCGGGTGATCGGAATCGAACCGACAACATCAGCTTGGAAGGCTGAGGTTTTACCACTAAACTACACCCGCATATGGTGGGTTTGGACGGAATCGAACCGCCGACACTTAGAGCTTCAATCTAATGCTCTACCAACTGAGCTACAAACCCACAAATGGCGGTCCCGACCGGGATCGAACCGGCGATCTCCTGCGTGACAGGCAGGCATGTTAACCGCTACACCACGGGACCATTTGGTTGCGGGGACAGGACTTGAACCTGCGACCTTCGGGTTATGAGCCCGACGAGCTACCACTGCTCCACCCCGCGATAATTGTATTACTTTGTCTTATTGTATCATCGCGCTCTACTTGGTTGGCAGCTACTTCTTTGAAGCTGCTGCTAATCGCTACCTTCGTTTAGCGATTTGCTCCACCCCGCGATAATAATATCACTTTATTACAACTATTTAATTAAAATGGAGGAGGTAGAGGGATTCGAACCCCCGCGCGGTCTTACCCGCCTGTCGGTTTTCAAGACCGATCCCTTCAGCCGAACTTGGGTATACCTCCGACATATTAAAGTGGCTACCGAGGGAGTCGAACCCACGACCTTTCGGGTATGAACCGAATGCTCTAGCCAGCTGAGCTAGGTAGCCATGATTGATATAAAAATTAAATGGTGGAGCCTAGCGGGATCGAACCGCTGACCTCCTGCGTGCAAGGCAGGCGCTCTCCCAGCTGAGCTAAGGCCCCATTGTAATGGTCGGAATGACAGGATTCGAACCTACGACCCCTTGGTCCCAAACCAAGTGCTCTACCAAGCTGAGCTACATTCCGCTCTGTCATTTTAAAAATTTATATGGCGCGCCCGACAGGAGTCGAACCCATAACCTTCTGATCCGTAGTCAGACGCTCTATCCAATTGAGCTACGGGCGCGTATAAAAATGGTGCCGAGGGCCGGAATCGAACCGGCACGGTGATCACTCACCGCAGGATTTTAAGTCCTGTGCGTCTGCCAGTTCCGCCACCCCGGCATTTTAAATTAAAGTACGATTTCAATATCTCTAAACTACTTCTATAAAATGCTTAGAATTTATATTCTGACAATGTATATGATTATAAACTGGTGAGCCATGAAGGACTCGAACCTTCGACCCTCTGATTAAAAGTCAGATGCTCTACCGACTGAGCTAATGGCTCTCTAAATGAGAAAATGGCTGGGGTACCTGGATTCGAACCAGGGCATGACGGAATCAAAATCCGTTGCCTTACCGCTTGGCTATACCCCAAAGGTATTAACTTAAATTTTAAATGGGGCGACTGATGGGAATCGAACCCACGAATGCCTGAACCACAATCAGGTGCGTTAACCACTTCGCCACAACCGCCATTATTATTTAAAGATTGGCAGGGGCAGTAGGAATCGAACCCACACTGACGGTTTTGGAGACCGTAGTTCTACCTTTAAACTATGCCCCTATAAAATAAAAATGGTGGAGGGGGACGGATTCGAACCGCCGAACCCTAAGGAGCGGATTTACAGTCCGCCGCGTTTAGCCACTTCGCTACCCCTCCGACATATATTACTTATTGAAGCATTAAAAAAAATAAGCGAAGCGACGTCCTACTCTCACAGGGGGAAACCCCCAACTACCATCGGCGCTAAAGAGCTTAACTTCTGTGTTCGGTATGGGAACAGGTGTGACCTCTTTGCCATCATCACTTCACTTATTGGTTTGAAAGAATTCATTCTTTCAAAACTGGATAAACGTTTCATTGATGTTCGTAAACATGTGGTTAAGTCCTCGACCGATTAGTATTCGTCAGCTACATGTGTCGCCACACTTCCACCTCGAACCTATCTACCTGATCGTCTTTCAGGGGTCTTACTTACTTGCGTAATGGGAAATCTCATCTTGAGGGGGGCTTCATGCTTAGATGCTTTCAGCACTTATCCCGTCCACACATAGCTACCCAGCGATGCCTTTGGCAAGACAACTGGTACACCAGCGGTGTGTCCATCCCGGTCCTCTCGTACTAAGGACAGCTCCTCTCAAATTTCCTACGCCCACGACGGATAGGGACCGAACTGTCTCACGACGTTCTGAACCCAGCTCGCGTACCGCTTTAATGGGCGAACAGCCCAACCCTTGGGACCGACTACAGCCCCAGGATGCGATGAGCCGACATCGAGGTGCCAAACCTCCCCGTCGATGTGGACTCTTGGGGGAGATAAGCCTGTTATCCCCGGGGTAGCTTTTATCCGTTGAGCGATGGCCCTTCCATGCGGAACCACCGGATCACTAAGCCCGTCTTTCGACCCTGCTCGACTTGTAGGTCTCGCAGTCAAGCTCCCTTATGCCTTTACACTCTGCGAATGATTTCCAACCATTCTGAGGGAACCTTTGGGCGCCTCCGTTACCTTTTAGGAGGCGACCGCCCCAGTCAAACTGTCCGCCTGACACTGTCTCCTACCCCGCTAAGGGGCATGGGTTAGAAGTTCAATACAACCAGGGTAGTATCCCACCGACGCCTCCTTCGAAGCTGGCGCTCCGAGATCTCTGGCTCCTACCTATCCTGTACAAGTTGTACCAAAATTCAATATCAAGCTACAGTAAAGCTCCACGGGGTCTTTCCGTCCTGTCGCGGGTAACCTGCATCTTCACAGGTACTATAATTTCACCGAGTCTCTCGTTGAGACAGTGCCCAGATCGTTACGCCTTTCGTGCGGGTCGGAACTTACCCGACAAGGAATTTCGCTACCTTAGGACCGTTATAGTTACGGCCGCCGTTTACTGGGGCTTCAATTCGCAGCTTCGCTTGCGCTAACCACTCCTCTTAACCTTCCAGCACCGGGCAGGCGTCAGCCCCTATACGTCACCTTACGGTTTTGCAGAGACCTGTGTTTTTGCTAAACAGTCGCCTGGGCCTATTCACTGCGGCTCTCGTGCGCTTGCACGCTCAAGAGCACCCCTTCTCCCGAAGTTACGGGGTCATTTTGCCGAGTTCCTTAACGAGAGTTCTCTCGCACACCTTAGGATTCTCTCCTCGACTACCTGTGTCGGTTTGCGGTACGGGTACCTCCCACCTCGATAGAGGCTTTTCTTGGCAGTGTGAGATCAGGAACTTCCTCCATACGGAGTCGTCATCACAGCTCAATGTTACAGTACGCGGATTTGCCTACGCACACACCTTACTGCTTGAACAGAGACAACCAACGCTCTGCTTACCCTACCCTACTGCGTCCCCCCATTTCTCAAACGGTGGGGAGGTAGTACAGGAATATCAACCTGTTGTCCATCGCCTACGCCTATCGGCCTCGGCTTAGGTCCCGACTAACCCTGAGCGGACGAGCCTTCCTCAGGAAACCTTAGTCATACGGTGCATGGGATTCTCACCCATGTTTCGCTACTCATACCGGCATTCTCACTTCTAAGCGCTCCACCAGTCCTTCCGGTCTGACTTCAACGCCCTTAGAACGCTCTCCTACCACGCATACCAACGGTATGCATCCACAGCTTCGGTGAATCGTTTAGCCCCGATACATTTTCGGCGCAGCGTCACTCGACCAGTGAGCTATTACGCACTCTTTAAATGATGGCTGCTTCTAAGCCAACATCCTGGTTGTCTAAGCAACGCCACATCCTTTTCCACTTAACGATTACTTTGGGACCTTAGCTGGTGGTCTGGGCTGTTTCCCTCTTGACTACGGATCTTATCACTCGCAGTCTGACTCCCGTGTATAAATATCCGGCATTCGGAGTTTGTCTGAATTCGGTAAAGCGAGATGCCCCCCTAGTCCAAACAGTGCTCTACCTCCGGTATTCTTCATCACGAGGCTAGCCCTAAAGCTATTTCGGAGAGAACCAGCTATCTCCAAGTTCGATTGGAATTTCTCCGCTACCCACACCTCATCCCCGCACTTTTCAACGTACGTGGGTTCGGACCTCCAGTAAGTGTTACCTCACCTTCATCCTGGACATGGGTAGATCACCTGGTTTCGGGTCTACGACTACATACTAATTCGCCCTATTCAGACTCGCTTTCGCTGCGGCTCCGTCTTCTCAACTTAACCTCGCACGTAATCGTAACTCGCCGGTTCATTCTACAAAAGGCACGCTATCACCCATTAACGGGCTCTAACTACTTGTAGGCACACGGTTTCAGGTTCTATTTCACTCCCCTTCCGGGGTGCTTTTCACCTTTCCCTCACGGTACTGGTTCACTATCGGTCACTAGGTAGTATTTAGCCTTGGGAGATGGTCCTCCCGGATTCCGACGGAATTTCACGTGTTCCGCCGTACTCAGGATCCACTCTGGAGGGAATGACTTTTTGGCTACAGGGCTGTTACCTTCTCTTGCGGACCTTTCCAAGTCGCTTCGCCTAAATCATTCTTTTGTAACTCCGTATAGAGTGTCCTACAACCCCAAAGAGCAAGCTCTTTGGTTTGGGCTCTTCCCGTTTCGCTCGCCGCTACTCAGGGAATCGAATTTTCTTTCTGTTCCTGCAGGTACTTAGATGTTTCAGTTCCCTGCGTCTGTCCTCATCACGCTATGTATTCACGTGTAGATACTATCCGATTAAAGATAGTGGGTTCCCCCATTCGGAAATCCCCGGATCAAAGCTTACTTACAGCTCCCCGAGGCATATCGGTGTTAGTGCCGTCCTTCATCGACTCCTAGTGCCAAGGCATCCACCGTGCGCCCTTATTAACTTAACCAAAAGTTAAACTTACTTAAAAAGTAAGATTTTAAGGATATTGCACGATCAATTTCTTGATCTATGTTTGTTTATTACTTATCAATGTCGTTTTATCCAGTTTTCAAAGAACGAAGTTTTGAAGTATTTCATTCAACTAAGAATGAACCTTCAAAACTGAACAGCAAACGTTAATGAGCCCCTTCTCCAAGAGAAGGTTTCCGAATATATCCTTAGAAAGGAGGTGATCCAGCCGCACCTTCCGATACGGCTACCTTGTTACGACTTCACCCCAATCATCTATCCCACCTTCGGCGGCTGGCTCCAAAAGGTTACCTCACCGACTTCGGGTGTTACAAACTCTCGTGGTGTGACGGGCGGTGTGTACAAGGCCCGGGAACGTATTCACCGCGGCATGCTGATCCGCGATTACTAGCGATTCCGGCTTCATGTAGGCGAGTTGCAGCCTACAATCCGAACTGAGAACGGTTTTATCGGATTAGCTCCCCCTCGCGGGTTGGCAACCGTTTGTACCGTCCATTGTAGCACGTGTGTAGCCCAGGTCATAAGGGGCATGATGATTTGACGTCATCCCCACCTTCCTCCGGTTTATCACCGGCAGTCTCCTTAGAGTGCCCAACTAAATGATGGCAACTAAGAACAAGGGTTGCGCTCGTTGCGGGACTTAACCCAACATCTCACGACACGAGCTGACGACAACCATGCACCACCTGTCACCGTTGTCCCCGAAGGGAAAACTGTATCTCTACAGTGGTCAATGGGATGTCAAGACCTGGTAAGGTTCTTCGCGTTGCTTCGAATTAAACCACATGCTCCACCGCTTGTGCGGGCCCCCGTCAATTCCTTTGAGTTTCAGTCTTGCGACCGTACTCCCCAGGCGGAGTGCTTAATGCGTTAGCTGCAGCACTGAGGGGCGGAAACCCCCCAACACTTAGCACTCATCGTTTACGGCGTGGACTACCAGGGTATCTAATCCTGTTTGCTCCCCACGCTTTCGCGCCTCAGTGTCAGTTACAGACCAGACAGTCGCCTTCGCCACTGGTGTTCCTCCAAATCTCTACGCATTTCACCGCTACACTTGGAATTCCACTATCCTCTTCTGCACTCAAGTTCCCCAGTTTCCAATGACCCTCCCCGGTTGAGCCGGGGGCTTTCACATCAGACTTAAGGAACCACCTGCGCGCGCTTTACGCCCAATAATTCCGGACAACGCTTGCCACCTACGTATTACCGCGGCTGCTGGCACGTAGTTAGCCGTGGCTTTCTAACAAGGTACCGTCAAGGTAGCGCCAGTTACTACGCTACTTGTTCTTCCCTTGCAACAGAGTTTTACGAACCGAAATCCTTCTTCACTCACGCGGCGTTGCTCCATCAGACTTTCGTCCATTGTGGAAGATTCCCTACTGCTGCCTCCCGTAGGAGTCTGGGCCGTGTCTCAGTCCCAGTGTGGCCGATCACCCTCTCAGGTCGGCTACGCATCGTTGCCTTGGTGAGCCGTTACCTCACCAACTAGCTAATGCGCCGCGGGTCCATCCTATAGTGATAGCAAAACCATCTTTCAACTTTAAACCATGTGGTTCAAAGTATTATCCGGTATTAGCTCCGGTTTCCCGAAGTTATCCCAGTCTATAGGGCAGGTTACCCACGTGTTACTCACCCGTCCGCCGCTAAATCATAGAGAAGCAAGCTTCTCTATTCATTCGCTCGACTTGCATGTATTAGGCACGCCGCCAGCGTTCGTCCTGAGCCAGGATCAAACTCTCCATAAAAGTAGTTTGAAAGCTCATTTGCTTTGCTAGCGATTCTAACCGTTAAGTTAGAAATCATTTTTGCTTCATATAAGAAGCTATATTCATTAACGTTGCTTGTTCAGTTTTCAAGGTTCATGTTGTTGTCGTTTTGGCGACTTATCTAATTTAACATTTTAACACTTCATTGTCAATCATTTTTAAAAAAAGTTTTTTAAGCAATTTCAGTAGTTGTTAATGTTTTTGGATGCGTCTTAGCGACTCTTAATATATTACAACAGCTCCATCTAATCGTCAACAATTTTTTCGATAAAAGTTTCAACTTAGTTAATATTATAGCTAAAATAATTAAATATTATGAGTATCTACTATTTAAATGTACAATTAACAAAAAAATTAAAGATACCCTCATAAATCGTAAATTATAACTGCTTTAGATTAATTATTAAAATGAATTTCAGTTTAAACAGATATTCATTTTCCACTGTTTGATCAGGACCGTGATAAGGATTTTACCATCAAAAGTTTCACAAAAGATATTGCATCGAAATTTTATAATTCTCAATAACCTTCTTTTTTATACATAACACTTGAAAAATCTATCTTTATAGTCCATTTCCTTCCAAAATTTATAATCCATATGTCTGTCCCTGCCCTTCATTCATTTTGTAAAAAACCTTTATAATCATAGCGTTTTCAACTGCTGGATTTCGTTCAATATGAATTTAATAATTGTCTCTACATTTACATTCTCTGTAGCAATCTCTCGTCCAAAGTTATACTTCTCATAGGCGTCTAAACATTTATCGGTTTGATGGAAGCACCAATTCCCCTCCTGCTCCCCACGTTCCTTAAGTCTTTTATGAATCGTTTCCTTACTGGCTGTTAAACAAAAATGATAGGTTTGTTCGTCTATACTTTTGAAACCATTATAAATATAGTCAAAGTACTCAGGCTTCCGGATGGTCATAGGCACAATTAAATGCAGCTGATAGTGCTGAACTAAACGTCTTGCCATTTCTACCGTTAGTTCTTTCCATAATACAAAATCCTGAAAATCACCTGTCGTTGCTTCTGCACGCTTAATATCATTTGGGAGAATATGTCTCAGCATCCCCCCGACCAATTCAGGGTCATAAATCATACTGTTCGCCAATTCTTCATTCAGTGCCTGTGCAGTAGTTGTTTTTCCAACACCAAAAGCACCGTTTATCATAATGATCATGTAGTTTGCTCCTTTTCCTTTAAATCCAGTTCATCTACGATAGTCTTTATTAAGGGGTCTAATGGATTTATAATCTCTGCGTCTACTTTTTTCGAGGCATCCACCATAGATAACAGGGCTACTGAAATAACCTTTTCTTCTTTAATCATCGTATTTATATAGTCATAAATAGTCTTATCATATTGTGACTTGTGGCCCTTCGTGATTAAATCAAACGTGTTTTCAATAACCTTTACCTCTATATCAATGTTTTTTTGATGTTCGTGCGCATATTGATGTAGACGTGACAACGTACCGCTAACTGTAGCCGGGTTTGTAAATAGCAGGACTTGTGGACTTTGGATATTACAAATACATTCAAAGTAGGGCTCATCAATTTTTAGTATTGGGAGAGAAACTGTATGTTCTTGTAAAATAACAATATAATTCGTACATGTAATTAAAATCGCATCGACATGACAGCTAGCAATCCATTCTAATTGCTCCTTCACCTTATGTTTCGCATCATCAATTGTGAAAGCGCTATTTGTAGTAACTTGCTGCATTAATGCTGGGTCAACAAAATGCAGGAGCTCAATGTCATATAAGGATAGTGCATTTTCGATATACGCAATGTTGGAATGATGCGCATGTAAACAGGCTAATGTTTTTTTCATATACTATTCACCCTCACTAGTAACCTTTTTTACAGGTAGATATTGATCGAGCTTGTCCACAACTTTTGGTTGTTGCCTTGTTGCAGTTGCTTTTGAAGATATATTTATTTGTTGAATATTGTGGGGGAATGTTATTTTCACAGTTTTCCCTCCAATTTATGAAGCTTTTTGATTGTTATCGGAAATTTTTAGTATTTATTCAATTAATTGAACTGATTCACCAAAAAAAAGCGAAGAGCGTCCTCAGCTCTTCACCTTCTTCCTGTTTATTTCAACCAATATTCTATAATTGTTCGCCAATCACTTTCAACATGACTTAGTTCAAATGTTTGAAGTGGGTATGGTCGGAATGTTGGGGCGGATAAGTTGCGATTGGTTTCATCTAAGAAAATAGGATATAGTTCTTCCGGTCCCGAAATAACCGCTACATCTGTCAGTTCTTTTTTTTCTGCTTTTGGCTTGGATTCAGCCTTTAAATCTACCGTCTGGATGCGTGGTGGTGTAGGTTGTTCTGTCTCTTCGACTACCCCATGATCACTCGAATCCACTGCTAATGCCTCATGTTGATTTAATTGTGATTTATAGACAAAATATTTTTCAACAGGCTGTAGCTGAGTATTGCCGTTTTCATCAAGCAGATAGATATACTGCGCTTTGTCGTCCTCATCGTTCTCAACTTGAACGAGCCAGTCATTATTTACACCGAGGCTATATGGCTGTTCATGGACCGTAATATCCACAGTGGCCAATGTGCCTATAGGCGTATCGGATAAATCCTCATTTAATAAAATACTAACTTCATATACCGTTTCATCAGCATTGATTTTTTCATGCTTTTTCATTTCTTGAAAGGCTATCGATGCACGTGCTGGAATTTGTTGCTTTTCGATCACGGTGCCATCTATCGTTAATTCATTATCCTGCCCTTCAAACAATGTTATATTGGCAAATTGATTTTCTTCAATTTCTTGCCATTGCTTTGGCGTTACATACGTAACAAGCTTCTTATCAGCGGATTGGATATGGAAGATAATCGAATCCCCTTCTAGCACAATTTCCTTCACAACGCCTTCTACAGGAGACGTTAGCATATTGTTTTCGCTCAACTGGGCAATACGACTAGACAATAATTCCATTTGACGCTCTGTTTCAGCTATGGCACGTTGAATAATCGCAATTCCCTCGATTGTTGGTGTTCCTTGTTCAATCCCTAAATTAATGGATAGTGTCAAATTCCAAATATCTTCTACACTTACCGAATCAGAATCCACTGTAGATGTTGGGGATGTCTCGGTACCAACGTTTTCTAGCTGTGAAAGAACATCTCTTAAATCTTCCAGCTCATTTTCATAGGCAGCTAGATCCGATTGTAGTCGTGCGGTTTCTTTCTCTGTTTCCTCTAGCTTAAACAGTACTAATTCTCCCAGAACATCTACAGTTTGTCCTTCCGTTACGAGCACTTCATTAATCGCTTGAACAGGGGCTGCGATAAATTGCTCATTGCTTGAAGTGACAATGGCATTTGTCGAGAGGATTTTCTCATGGTCTTTCGTTACGGCAAAATGTGCATCATTTATATAATATTTCTTTAAAATAATATCATTATCTCTTAATAGTAAATAGGCATTCACGAATACAAGTAATGCCATGATTGAACCTGTGATTTTGACCTTTTTTGATAGTTGCATTATTAACCAAGCCACCCTTCAATCCATGTAGCCACTGGTAAAATGCTAATAAAGGCTACAATTGCTGCAAGTATCAATTGAAGAAGAATTAGATTAATAAGTAAAGCCTTTTTTCGATTTTCCCATTGTGCTAAAAATGTATATTGAATCCAAACCGTTACAACAGTTGCAGCCGTAATCTGATTAAGGAAATAGAGCAAATAATCCTGATAATATACATACGAAACGATTGGAGCCATCGAGAAAAATGTAAATGGTGTTGCAAAGCCAACCGCTGCAAAAATAATAACAGTAATCAACTTTTCTACAATAATAATCGGAATTACATAAAGCTGTATCTTTTGGATCCAACGATAGGGAATATCATTCGTAAAAGCATATAAAATGCCCGGAATAAAATAATAATAGAATAGGAAATAGAAAACTCCTGTCAAAACAGCGCCAACTAACGAAATTAGCCGCGCAAAACGGTACTGATCATACTCTCCATTTACGAGTAAATATGTCAGTTGCGTTGTGTTCATACCCCATATCTCACGTACAACAAAATATGTGAGAGTAAACCCTAAAATAATTGCTACCCACTTTATGTAACCTTTTAGCTTTCCGTTCTCGCTACTTTCTAAATTATGTGTTAGGCGAGAGGGTTGGGAAAGCTGTTGCCAGTAATGAAATTCACTCATATTCTCACCTCGTTTAAGTTTTATTCCCCAATTCTACGTATATCTAACTATATGTAAGATTATTATTAACACTTCCTATTAAATTCGTTCTCTATTATACACTCTTTTTCGATTCAAATTGTTCTAAATAAATATTTAATTGCTGAATAAGAATAGAGCCGATATTTCTGTTCTTAGAGTTCATACATCCGCAAACTTTTATCTAACTAAAAAACGAAACAGGCCATTTTCGCTGCTTCGTTTTAGCTTGTTATTGAGCTAATGCATTTTGAATATGTGCTAGGTGGTGCTCCTCATGCCATGCGAGCTTAGCGATTTTAGTTGCCACCCTGACTTCACCATTTACCTGATGTGTGAATATGCGTTGTAATTGGGCTTCACTCAGATGCTTGCCTAATTCTACAATGCGTTCGTTGAGGCCCTCTAGCATTTTAATCGAGCTTTCTACAGGAAGGTTTGTGTCTGGCTGAATGGCCCACTTTTCCTCATCAAAAGCTGGTACTGTCGGGTTATTATCGGTTAATGCGAGCTTTAAACGCTGATACATATTCAACTGTGAATCCGTGATATGATGTACAAGCTGACGCACATTCCAGCTACCTTCACGATACGTTTTATTTAAATCCTCATCACTTAGGCCGTCTACCACTTCACGCAAACGCTGTGTATATGTTTCGATTTGAATTAACCATTCTCGAACATTTTCAGATGTTACATGTTCAGGCACTTGCAATTGACCAATTGGGTATTTTACGTCCATTTTCATCTTCCTTCCTTTTGATATTAAGTTAACTATATCGAATCAGATTCATAATTGCATATTATTAATCCAACTTTTTCAACATCGCACAAAGTCTCTAAAAAAAGGAACTGTCATTACAGTTCCTGAAATCATTGGCTATTTCATTAATTTGTATCAAAAAAAGTTGGAGCAACATCTACATTTTTTAACCATCGTTGTTCTTGGCCATTCATTTTATCTTTAATCCATACATCACCCTTGTTTGCCTTTTCAGATGTTCGATACCAAGTAATCGTTGAACCAACCACTTGAGGAGAATTGTCTAATTGATTGTTCTTTGGAAAAGTTAGCTGCATTTGTTCTCCTGTTTGAATGTTAATTAGATAAAGCACTGTAAGCATCGTTGGAACTGGGCCCTCGTTCCACTTTTTGTTTTCTTTTGCCCGAGCAACAATTATTTCATTGGGGGAAAGCCATTCTAAATCAAGGTCAACATATCCTTTTGGTGTGTATTCCTTAGGTTTATTTGATGTTGGAATATCGGCAACGGCTGTATTTTTGTTTTCAACGTAAAATCTCCCTTCACCTGATATGAAGGCTAGTTGATTTTTTGTAGGTGCCCATTTGATCCAACTTCCATTCCCAAGCATTTTTCCAATCACTTGAAAGTTGTCCCCTACTGAAGATAGTACAGAAAGTGTATTGCTATCCATGGACCATGATGCGGTGGGTGTTAAAAGAAAACTATCCCATTTCCCATCAGGACTCCATTTAAAAGATTCTGCATCAATCGCAAATAAGTCGCTTGTATTTGTTTGAACAGTATAAAAAGGCTTTATCTTATTCGTATCAAGATTTGCATCTACGGGCACTTTAAATAGACGTACTGGTTCCCATCCCGTAGGAAGTAAATTGGACCCTGATGAAACGATAAAATCTTTTCCATTTGGGAACCACTCAAAATCACCAACACCTAAAGCTACATTTTCAAAGCCTTGAGGTCGTCCATTCTTTGTTTGTGTAACGTTTAGGACACCACCCGATGTGTAAGCTAGTTGATTAGATGTCGGTGACCATTTATAATTACTTGTTTTAATTGAAATATAGGGCAAATAGCTTTCTTTTTTCTTCACATCATAAATAAACAAGTTGGGGTTCTCACCATTTTTGTAACCAGTTGTATACGCAATAAATTGACCATCCTTTGACCACTGGGGATTGGAAACATACGTACCTTTTGTAAGTTGCGTTTCCTGATCGCCCTCTTTCAACCAAAGCTGATAATCCCGTATAAAGGCCGCTTTTAGTGGTGCTTCAGCAACAGCATTTATAGAAAAACTAAAGCTCATAAATAGTAGGAATAATAAAATTCGAATTGCCAATACTCACACCTCCTACTTATAAATTGTCCTTACGAAAGAGATATATCCGTAAATTGAACATAGCAGTAGTTGGTACTTATGATGATTTATCACAAAGGATAACAGCCACTTTTTCAGAATTCGTCATTCCATTAACTTCATGTAGCAATAGAATGAATACCTCCTAGTTCCAAACGGCATCGCGTCGCCACGTTATTTTCCAGGCTTAAGTGGAACACGTAGTACATCATCGTGATCATGGGTTGTATAATTCGAAATGAAAATGTCGAGCTCGGTTTTGTCAAAATTCTCATACACGTCCATTCTTTTATTATTCTCACTGCCAAATATCCCCTGAATAGCAGGCATTCCATACTGCCGCTCTTTTCCGTCCATGTAATAGGTTTGAATAACTCCACCGAATATTGTGTCTGAACTTGAAGATTCCACATAGAGGTTATTATCCTTCATATAATACGTCCATGAAATCGGATATCCCGCAATATGGGTTGTTAAACTTTGGGGTTCCACTGATATATCCGTCAAACGTATCGGATTGTTGTCGCCTTCAGCTTCATTGATACGGTGCTTGGCGATAAACGTCATAGGTTGATTCGCTAAGGACATCGCATCAATCCCAGTAATTTCAAAGCGTAGTTCCATCTCGTTAGGACCCATCCTTTTATCTAAATCTAGCATATACCCAGTTAACAGAGTTCCCCCTATATCCAGTTGATAATCTGTGTAAGGGAAAGTGTAATATCTACCTCTACCTTCAATGATAAGGCGAACTTGAGTTGGTGTTACCGTCATCTCGCGAATTTTTCTTTCCATCGGCATATTGTCCATTGGAATATTTAATACTTCTTTAAATGATGCATTTTTCAGTTGTTTTTTTTCTAAATTTAAATTTATGTTCCAAATGCCATTAGTAGTTTCTAGTGTTTGATCATAAGTTAACTGAAATTTAGCATTTTCTGCACGTAAGCTATCCGTTTTAAATACTTGCTGGCTTAAGTATTCTCCTTTTGCTCCAGGGGTTCCAGAAATAGAGATTCCAGCTTTTTCAATTGGTTGATTCATGTCATCCATTACTTCAATATGGGTCCAGCTTTCACTTGCCATTTTATTATCTGTAAACATGATGGATGTTCGAAGTAGTGTTTTTTCTTCAGGTTGCTCAAAAGCTTGCAATGTCACACTATCAATTCCATCCTGCTGAATTTTGAAAAACTGCGTATCGAAATTGTTAGGATCATAGTTAATTGGTCGACTTGTATCGCCTATGAACTTAATATTCTCTATCACAAACTCAACATTCATAGTCTTCTCTTTCGCTATCCAGTCCGTTTCAAAATACCCTTGGAACACACCGAGTTCATCGTTCCACTCGTGCACATAATTCCCTTCAATTAAATTACCATTTTGATCTTTCAATCCAATTTGCTCAAATCTAATATCTTTTCCACTCCATGACGCATTAGGTTTTATGCTATACAATAAAAACGTTCGATTATCATCTATAGATGCTGTATGCACGGTTAGCGTAATATCGTTCTTTGTAATGGATTGCTCGATTGATTGTCCGAATCCTTGTTCTAATGCTGTCTGAATCCCTTCTCTATAGGAAAGTACGTTAGACCAGTCATAAGTTAGTGCTCCATAAACAGGTGTTGCCAATAATGCAACGGTTAAACCCGCTATTAAAGCAAATCGTTTTCGTTTTCGAGGAACAATTACAATTGGTTTTCCTCCATTCGTTTTCAATTTATCCTGCTGAATATCGCTCCACATTTGATCAAAATCAGGGTAAGATATATTATTCGATTCCTTCATTTCTTTTTTTATCTTCTTTTCAAAGCGTTCCAAATTGATTCTCCCCCTTCAACCATGAGTTGTGATTAGATTCAAGCTTTTTGCGCAATATTTTCAATGCCTTGTGTAACCTCGATTTCACTGTGCCCACAGGTATTTTTAAGGTTTCAGCGATTTCTACCATCGATAGCTCTCCAATATAACGGAGGGTAACAACCGCCATCAATTTGTCCGGAAGCTGTTTCAAAAGTTCCTCCCACTCCGCTGCAACTGTTTTTTCCAATAGGATTGTGTCTACCGATTTAACTGATGTTGTGATTTGTTCATGAGACCTTTGGATTTGGTCCTGCTTTTCACGTTGGGTTTGATTTCTTTTCAGTAAATTTAAGCAATGATTCATCGCGATGCGCATAATCCATGCCCGTGTATGCTCAACATCTTTCCAATCTTGGCGAAAAATTGTAACAAACACGTCATGACAAATATCTTCTGCATCTTGTTTGTTCCGTAGCATGTAATAACAAGTACGGTACACATCTTTGTTATAGGCATCGAATAATTCTCGTTCTGTCAATTCGAGGCACTCCTTTCTTGGCGTTATACTTTATAAACAAATGACCCTTGGTAAAGGTTCACTTTTTTTAGTTACTACAACACATTGCAAAGGAAATTTATTAGGAGACTACACATGAAAATTGAACGGCAATAATTGACTGCCTTGAAACCCCCAACTTATTTAAATAATTCTTCCTGCGTAATCTTCTTCAATCCACGAATCCTATTTTTCATAATATCTCCTAGATTAATTCCAAGTAAGCTTTATAATTCGTTTTTATTTCAACTAATAAAGCTCCTATTATTAGTAAGTTTACAGGAAAATCAGAAAATAAAATCAAAATAAAAAAGGGCTAATCCGTAAGATAAAAAACTTACAGATAGCCCTTTATTTCTGTACTATACTTCTTTTAACACATCTTGCTTCTACGTTAGACGTATCAACATGTCATCAACCTATTCGAAAACCACTACCAAAATCTCATTCTTTCTATATTTCCTCTTTTTGCAAATGCTTTATCAATCTCTCTAATTGCTTTATAGAGCTATCTATTTTATAATTTGCATAATCACTTACAAATTCCGCTAATACCTCTTGCCCCGGCTCAATAAAATGTTTGCCCTCAAATTTCAACATTTTATCCCAGGTTGTTTTGATTACGCTTATCTTTTTTTCTAAAATAACGATGACTTTATCGCGCTCTACATATTTCATATTGACTAAACCAATAATCATATCACCGATTGTTTGTGCATTTTCAAATAGTTTATAAATCTTTTTCGGTAACTCATCTCGACCTTTTTCAGTAATCGCAAAAACTTGTTTGTCTGGTCGATGTTCTTCTTTAATGACTTCTTTTACCTCGATAAATCCTTGCTTTGCCAATGATTCAAAATGGTAATATAACTTGCTTTCAGTCAAGCCATTTATCGTTTCAAGAGGCTGTAATTCTGAAATTTGTTTTTTTAATTTATATGGGTAATTATTTTCTTCCATTAATTTGGTCAAAATAAAAATTTGGATTGCCATTGTTTCAGCTCCTTAGGCAAATATTAGCTTTATTGTATCAAAACTAAACATTTACTTCAGCAGAAATTCAACATATACAATTTGTTTTCTATCCTATGCTTTATCTACTTGTAATGGCTTATGGAAAATCCAAACAATCACAATGTTAATTAGCATCGCTACAATACCAACTAAAGTTAATCCCATCAAAAATGGGCTGACGCTTGTGCTACCAAAAATATTAGCAAAATATGCTTGTACTGAGTAGTACATTGGTGAAATATAACTTGCCCACTCATATGGTGCATACATTAAGTCACGTGAAATCGTTGCTCCGTTTGCAATCGTTTGAAATAATAATACTGGTATATTTAACAGCATACCCGCTTCGCCAAATAAGAATATTACAGTTGCGGTAAAGTTAAAGCTTACCCAGTAATTTAGAATTTGTTGTTCCCAAATTTGGATAAACATTTCACCACTTACATCATTGATACCAAATGCTATTGCGGCAGAAATTAAACCAGCCAAAATACCAATGATGACAGCAGTTACTTGTACGTAGACGAATAAACGCGTTTTTGTCGCCTTTCCACGATTTGCTTTAAACGCACCAACTAATTGCATGGCGGCAATCATCGCCCCTACATATAAAGCCATCGTTAAAAACATCGGTAACATATTGTTATGCATACCGTCTGGAATATCATTAATCGTCACGATATTCCCTACATAGCTATTATCTATCTTCTCGGCCATTTCTTGCGCTTGCTCTTTAGGTACATTTAAGTTCATTAAAATACCTTCTGCTGTTTGCTGTGAAAATTGCGTACTTAATTGTGTATTAATTTGCGAAACAACTTGATTCATAGTAGATGCTACAACTGTTGCGCTCGCTTCATTGACAGTAAAATCGATGCTAGATGAAACATCTCCATTTTGTAAATTAGCTGAAAATGCTTCAGGTATATGAATCACTAAAGCAAGTTCATTATCTTCTAAATCTTCTAATGCTGCTTTATTTGAAATATTCGTTTTTATTTCTTCAAACGGAAGCTGTCCTTTTAAATTTTCTGCAATTTGAGCCCCGACTTCTCCTGTATCCTCATTAACAATCGCAATTGGTAACTGATCAATATTTCCCGGAATTGCTGTATAGCCAGGTAAAAAAATACCCAACATACACACTGCATAAAAAATCCCCATAAATATTGAGGATTTTGCGCCTTTCCCCTTTAAAAACTCTGTAAACTTCATCAATTAATTCCTCTCTAAAAAATCTCCATATTTATAAAATGAGTTTAATTAAACTACTCAAATTAAACTATGTCTGTAATTCTATAAAATTATGATTTCAATTGCAATTTAGACATTCTATCAAGGTAAATATTATTTTTATTTTTTGTCCAAATTATGAATAGCCCCTTTTATAATTACTATTTACCTATTAACAATATGTGCCGAAAATAAAAGTGCGGATTTATACAAAAGAATTGTACAAATCCGCACTTCATTAATATAAAAAGACTTAGTAGCTATAAAATATAAATAGTTTAATCAGCCAATTCGTCCTCTGTTACCCATTTATGATTCGTTACTTGCTCGCCTGTTGATGCTGTGAAATCCACCATATATACCGTTGTTTCGACTGCTGAATCAATTGTTGCAGTTGCTCCATTCATACCTGCCATATGATCTGCGTTCAATACAACCTCTGTTCCTGGCTTTAATGGTTTTTCGCTTGCATTTTCTAACTCCTCATGAATGACCCATTTATGATCGGTTACTGCTGCTCCACCAGTAGTTGGCGTATATGAAACGGTATAAACAACAGTATCAAAAGCACCTGAAATAGTTGCCTCTGCACCCTTCATACCATCCATATGGTCGGACTGAATTGTCGCTTTACTCCCAACAGGAAATGTCGGATTTTCAGCCTTTTTCAAACCCTCCGGAACTTCACCTGAACTAGAATGATTCATATTTGAATGATCCATTTCCGCCATGTTTTCCTCTTCAACATCTGGTGTTTTTTCTGCTTGATCACCAGCACAGGCTGAAAGTAGTAAAACGGTCGTTATTGAGGCTACGCTCATCACCATTTTCTTTTTCATCATTTATTCTCCCTTCTGTTTAACTTTCACCGCTTAGTATAGAGAAAAAATGTGAAAAAATTATGCAGAGGGTTGTTATTTTTTAATGAATGGCGCTTTTCATTAACACCATTTATAACCGATTCCCCACGCCGTCTTTAGAAAATCATCTGTTGGAAATCCTGCCTTTTTTAATTTATCTCTTAAATTGCGCATATGGGAATCAACGGTACGTATATCGGTTTCGGTTTCGTATTCCCAAGCCACATTTAATAACTCTTCTCGTGTGTAAGTTTTAGTTGGCCTCGAAATTAATGCTTTAATAATAGAGAACTCCTTTAGTGTCAATTGGCTCATGCAATCATAATAGTGTAGGCTATACATTTCCGTATTTAAAACAAAATCCTTAAACATGATTATTGTATCCGCGGTTCCATCCGAGCTACGACGCAACAAGGCATGAACCCTTGCTAATAACTCCCGATCATCAAATGGCTTTGTTATATAATCATCTGCGCCTGTATTTAATCCTTTGATAACATCTAATTTATCCGTACGTGCTGTTAGCATAATAATCGGGATATTGGAAAACTCCCGAATTAACTTACAGACATCCCAACCATCCATTTCGGGCATCATAACATCAAGCAGTACGAGACTCACTTTTTCTTTCTTTAAAATGTCTATTGCCTTTATACCGCTCGTTTCTTTTATGCATCTATACCCTTTAGGCACTAGAAATAATTCTAATAAATTTAACATTCTTTGTTCGTCATCAACTAAGAGAATGGTTTGCATCGTCAACTCTCCTCTAATGTTATTTGAAAAGTGCTGCCTCCCCCAACCACACTTTTGACCTCAATCGTCCCGCCATGTGCCTCTACTAACTCCTTCACTACTGCCAAGCCAATACCAGAACCACCATATTCCCGTGAGCGCGATTTTTCCACTCGGTATAATTTCTCGAAAATATAGCCAACTTTATCTGCCGGAATGCCAATCCCTGTATCTGTCACAGAAAGGATTGTTTGCTCTCCCTTTTTATAGGCATGTAATGTTGCAACTGAATGCGGGTTCGAATACTTTAACGCATTATCCAATAAATTCAAGATTACTTGCTCCATTCTTATCGGATCAGCAAATAATTGAAAATCCTCTTCGCAAATTAAATTTAAGGTCATTTCCTTTATTTCATAGGACGGCGCAACAAGCTTATAAATCGTTTCGAGAAAAGGACGAACCGGAAAATACACTTTAGACACGGTAAAGGAGGTTTCGTCAATTCTAGATAAATCTAATAAACTTTTCACTAAATCCTGCATGCGCTTTGATTCTTCACCAATAATTTGGAGATAGTGATTGCGTTCTTCATCAGTTAATTCTGTTCTCATCGCTACTTTCGAATAGCCCGATAAATAGGTTAAAGGTGTGCTCAATTCATGGGCGATTGCAGCAAGAAATTCATTTCGTTCACTCTTATAATGATTTAAATCATTGGCTAATTTCTGAATAGAACTAGATAACTCACCTAGCTCGTCTTTCTCCAGTACTGGTAGACTCACATTAAAATCACCCTTACTTAACTTTTCAGTAGCCTCTTTCATACGGATTAATGGTCTTGTTAAAATTTTAGATAGCACAAAATAAACAATTAATAGCACAATTAAAATGACCACTCCCGATATAATAAAGTGCCTGTTCATCTCGTCTACCATTTGGTTCAATGAATCCGTATTTTGAAACATAACGACATAGCCTGTTTGCTGGTCGTTCACTTCATAGGGATGTGCGCTTACGATGTAAGGAGACGTTAACCAATCCGAGACGATTACTGCATCTTCTTCGTTATGAAGATTATGAATAAGTGATTCGTATTTTTCGTTTAACTTGGTTGATTGAGCTGAGCTATTCAAAACGGCTCCTTCTCTATTGGTAATCATCACTTCTCTATTGCCATTCTTCTCCATGAGCACTATATGTTCAATGGTCATTTCCGTAAAATTTTCAACAAGGACATCTCGATGATTTGCACCATTCGCTAACAATAATGAAAATTCCTCATCCACTCTCGTATTCAACATATTTTGGTGAAGATGATACATTAAAAAGATTTCCATTATGAAAACGACAAGAAAAAAGTATGTAGCTAATTTAGTAGATATTTTACTCAAGCTTGAATCCGCTCCTCTCCAAAAAAGTATAAGCAAATAATGTGAAGAAAGTATGCAGAATAATGCTGTGTTTAGATATACGAGGCAGGGGTATGTTATTAACGTATCACAAAACACCGAGGAGGATTCAGATAATGCATAATCAATTTAAAGAATGTATCGAAGAATGTCTTACGTGTTTAACCATATGTAATCATTGTTATGATGTATGTTTAAAGGAAAAAGATCTCAACCTGTTAAAAGATTGCATCCGGTTAACTCGAGAATGTGCTGATATTTGTACTTTCGCTGCATCTGCTATGTCTTATGGAAGTCAGTTTGCTACTCAAATTTGCCAACTTTGCGCAGACATTTGTGACGCTTGTGCCACAGAATGTGAGAAACATAGCGATCACCATGAGCACTGCAAAAAGTGTGCTGAAGCTTGTAGAAGAACTATGGATGTTTGTAGAAACATGGCAAACTAACAAACAAGAAATTTTCGGTTCATTTCGAATTTAAAACGCCCTTGATTTTCTAGAAATGATGTAGCTCTAACCGTAGAAAATCAAGGGCATTCTATTATTTAAGTACGTCATCCTCCTTCACCATCGTAATAAATTCAGCTACTTCACTGCTAAACTCAGCTACTTGAACAAAACCAAGCTTTCGATATAAATGAATGGCTCTTTGATTAAATTTTGCCACCGTCAATCGGATGGGCGTATTTTTATAATTCTCTTCAATATACTGAATAACATAGGTGCAAAATTCAAAACCATTGCCTTTACCCACAAGATGCGGATTCATACCAATACCCATATCCACAAAATCTCCTGTGTAAACACCAAATCGATTTCCGATAGGTACTTGAGCATTTTTCCCAATGCAGAAAAAGCCGATTAATACTTTCCACTCATCAACAAGGGCGTAGTATGAGCCATCGAGTAATTCCTCCAACGCTTCATCTGACCGTTCATTATTATAAAAATCATAGGGCTTTTCGTATTTCCAATCCAGAATGCTGTTTGCCATTCCTTCCTTCATCTTTTCAATAACTAATTGCATATGCAAATCCCCCCTCATTTGTTTGATTTTTTGAAATTGCTTTCTTTTATGTAAAAACAGAAAAAGCACCCTGAACTAACGGATTGTACGTTGTCTCGGATGCTCGGCTAATACACTCTTTCTTAATTTTAAGGCTACTGGGTTCGTAGATGCAATAAATTGTTGTACATGCTCATATTGTTCCACCATTCTACCATTCTCTAAAATAGCAATTTGATCGGATAATAGGTACGCCGCTTTAATATCATGCGTAATAAAAACAAAAGTTAATTGTAATTCTTTTTTCAATCGCTTTAACAGCTCAATGATTTTCAATTGATTTACCACATCTAAACTACTAATGGGTTCATCTAGCACCAAAAGTTTCGGCTTTAAGGCAAGCGCTCTAGCAATATTAATACGCTGTAGTTGGCCACCACTAAACTCACCTGGATATTTGGTTAAATCATTTTTGTCTAAGCCCACTTGATGTAGCAGCTCTATAATATACGCCTGTTTCTCAAGCTTTTCAAAATTATCGAGAGGCTCTGCAATAATTTTTTCAGCCGTCATACGCGGATTGACCGCCGAAACAGAATCTTGAAAAACCACTTGTAAGTCGCGGCGTAACTGCTGCATCGTGGCACTTTTGGTCGTGTATAAATTTTGGCCTAAAAAAGTTACTTGTCCAAAAGTTGGTTTTTCAACACCTAAAATAATTTTGGCAAGCGTTGATTTTCCTAAACCGCTCGGACCTAAAATCGTAAAGTATTGTCCTTTTTGGATAGAAAGTGAAATCATGCGGAATGTGTGCGGTTTTCGGAATTCACGCGAGAATCCCCATTTTTTAACTCTTTTTTGGAGTGGCAATGTTCATGCACAAGCGCTTATAAATCCAATTGAATCTACTTCATTATGGAAAAAAGCATGGTATCTCTAACTTAGAGTGAAGAGTTATTTTCCAACAAAAAAAGACAACCATCAGCTTTGTACTGAGGTTGTCTTTTTTCTATAAACATTTAACATACATTTGTGAACAAGCGCAGGATTTTATTTGGCTTCTTCTATCTGCTCCACCCCTGCTGTTACTCGGCCAAGCCCTATTTTGATGGCATTTACGTATTCTTTTACCACTTGCTGCGCTACTTCCGATTGTGGATTTAGCATGTCAAAGCCATGGTAGGCACCTGGATATAGATGGAATTCCACATCAACGCCAGCCTGTGCCAATTTTGTCACGTACATAATCGTTTCGTCTCGGAAAGGATCTAACTGACCTACGCATGTATACGTATACGGCAAATTGCGATAATCCTCAGCTCGTGCCGGTGCAGCATAAATTGGTACATTCGCCGTCCCATGTAGCTCCCCTAAATAGCATGTCCAGCCAAATTCATTTGTTTTTTGATTCCAAACCATTCCCTCTTTCACTTCATTAGCAGAAGGCGTATTGTTGCCTTCATTAATCATTGGATAGAGTGGCATTTGGAAACAAACTGAAGGATAAGCGCGATCACGTGCCAGTAATGTCAAACCAGCAGTCAAACCACCACCAGCACTTGCTCCAGCTACACCTATTTTATGGGCATCTACTTGTAATTCTTCGGCGTGATTGGCAAGCCATGTTAACGCACTATAGCAGTCTTCAAGTGGTGCAGGATACGGGTGTTCCGGTGCTAGTCGATAATCCACCGAAACAACTACACAATTGGATGTTTCAACAACTTGTACACAAAGAGGGTCATTCTCGTTAATCCCCCCTAAAATATATCCGCCACCGTGAATCCAAAGTAAAGCCGGTAATACTGTCGTTTGATGTGCCGGTTTATAAATGCGAATACGGATATCATTTTCATCCACACCTAAAATTACTTTATCAAAAATTTCGACTGTTTCGGTACTAGCTAATGGCTGCTTTAATTCATCCATTGCTGTACGCATCGCTGGTAAGTTTTCCACCTTAAATTCAAAATCTTGAAAGGCTTCTAATCCAGGTAAAAACTCAGGATTCACTCGGTTAATCATGTCCATTCCTCCGTTGTCACTGTCAATTTTGACGCTCTGTACTAATCTATCGAGGGAGTAGTACAATCTCGAGAACGTTATTTTCCAACTGCTCCTAATATATGTATAATCAATCACACCAAGGCTTCAACTAATAGTGTTAATCTGTGTTTATAGTTATTTTTATCCTTAATTTTTTATAGTTGTCACAAATACCCATTATTTTCAGTTATATAAGCGAGAAAGGAGGGTGAATCGTTTGACTGAACTAAATAAACCTAAAGAAAATGCGGATTTAGTAGTAAAGCCTATTGTAGAACAAGTTCAAGCAGGTGATATCCATGCGTATACAGAAATCATTCGTCGCTTTCAAAAGCAAATATATATTTATTGTTATTACCTACTAAATAATAAGGAAGAGGCTGAAGATGCTGCACAAGACATATTTATCAAGGGACTAGAGAATATCAATCGTTTTTCTTATACAGTCTCCTTCTCGGCCTGGCTTTATAAGATTGCGCATAATCACTGCATTGATTTAACCAAAAAGAAAAACAAGCGCTTTAAGTTTATACAAAGCTTCCAAAAGCAGCATGTACATGATTCCGTACAAAACCACGAATCTAAATACGATGATATCATTCACGAGCTTTTAGATAAGTTAAATGCAGAAGAAAAAAGGATTCTACTGCTACGGTCTATAGAGGAATATAGCTTCGATGAAATTGCCTCTATTATGGAACTTAAACCCGCAACGGTTCGAAAAAAATATGAACGTTTACGCAAAAAGCTTATTCACGAAAAAAAATTAGGAGGGGGATATCTTGAACACTCGTTTAAAACGGAAGGATAAAGAGCTGGACCAGTTAGAGTTAGAAAGGTTAATTCGGGAAACACCTGTAGAAATTGATTTGGTCAATCGTACGATGAATAAATACGATAGTAGTCCATCTGCAAGCCATTCAGTGAACGTTAAAGCATCCAAAACCATCCGAAAAAGGCTGTTTCGGATTACCGCTTCTGTAGCAATGATTTTTAGTTTGATCATTATCACGGGTTTAATATCACCAACGATGGCGGCGACGATGAAAGAAGTGCCATTATTATCATCTGTTTTTAAATTTACAAGGGATCTTGGTCTGCACGCAGCAGATGAAAAGGAACTCTCAACAAAATTGAATAAAAGCGTTACGCATGAGGGCTATACATTAAATGTAACAGAGGTCGTGTATGACGGTACACGTGTTGCAATTGGGATTGAACACCTGCCTAAAGAGGGTGAAAATTCAAAAGAAAGTTTGTCAGATCAGATAAGTAAGATTGAACTTTTACTAAATGGTAAACCATTGGATCATACCAATTTTAGCGGCATTGTTGGACAACCAAGTAAGGATAATAATTCTGCGATTTTTGAATTTGCAGATTTGAGAAATCAAGGTGGAAAGCCTTTCCCGAAGCAGTTTAATTTGACATTATCCGCTACTATAACTGGGATTTCTGAGCCTTTTAAAATGGATATTCCAGTAAGTGATATTGGTAACTATGTAAAGCTACAACCTAATATAAGTAGAAAATACAAAAATAATCAGTTTACCATTGAACAAATTATGCTAACCCCTATTACAACTAGTATTACGACAAGAATAGCCTTGCTTGATAAATCAACTACTGTAGATTCTCGGGGAGGAATAAGTATCGACGTTTTTGATGAACAAGGTCATAAATTAAAAATAAGTAGTGGCAATAGACGCCGTGAGACAAATGAAGGAACTAGCGATTTAATCGAGGATTTACGGTTACACCCATTTGAAACCTTACCAAAAGCTATTACAATCAAACCGTATACCCATCTCTATGATTCCTACCCAAACGGATCATTCAAATTGGATAAAAACGGGGAACCAATCATTCAATACATCCCAGAGCTAGAAATAACAATACCGATTAACTCAAAAGAATAAAGTTTCACCGAAAACTCCCAATTAAATCCAATTCCCTTCAAAAAGCTATTGTTTTGAAGAAACCTCCATCAAAACAATAGCCCCCTTATTTTTTAAGCTTCTAATTGAAATTCAATGGATTTGGCTTGATACATTTTATCGCGATATTCATAACTAATTACAACACTACCAACAAAAGCACCTGGAGATAATTGTGGATGTAGTGTCGCAATAAGCTGATTATTTTTAACGCCATAATTAATTATGCTTCCAAAGTAAATCTCATTAAACATGGTTTCGGGGAGGAGCTTTAACTCTTTTACATTAATGACATCATGTTTCTCCCCAATCATTATTTCGGCCTTGCTTGGCGTTAAGCTTGCTTTCACATTTTTATTTATGATTGCCATCGGATGATCAACAAGCACCTCTTCAAAATGATTCGTATCTATATGAAAAACATGCACTTCTTGGTCTAAAACACCTGTACCATAACCTTTTGTTAAAATGACGATTAATTCGTTCTTTCTATCTTTATTAATATCTGCGTAATGTATTTGTGGCGCATAGGCTGGATTCGTCACATTTACCCAAAAAGGTCTTGAATAACTTTTCCCCTTGAAATCTATTTTAAAATCTCGAAAAACCCCATCCTTTTCCTTGGCATAGATCGTTATATTCTCTTTATCCAGTTTCGCTACCACAGTCTGTTCTGGAGTTGCTGCTACTGCAATATAAAGAGAACTTGCTAGAAGAATTACGAGTATAATCATCATATATTTTTTCATCAGGTCACCACCTCTTTGTACTAGTGTTCCCTAATGATGTTTTGCAATTCCTCTAATACATTCCATTAGTGTCATAGCAAGTTATAAATCATTTCGACACAACTCGATTCCAGCACGATAACCACCATTCACAGAGCCTTTCACCAAACTCACTTACTTTGAATCTGGTGACTGGTAGCCATAGGAATAAGCAAGGCAGTCAAAGCCGCATTTCTCTAAGATTGGTTTGCTCATTGGGCTAGCATCAACGGTAAGGAAAGGATGGTCCTTTTCATAAGCCTTTTGTGCACGCGCAGCTAGCAGCTTCGTGTAATAGCCTTTTCCTCGAAATGACGGTAATGTTGACCCACCCCAAAGACTAGCAAAGGATGAGTTTGCCTCCAAGTACATCCACGCCGCGCTGACAAGCTGTGTCCCTTCATAAATTCCGTAAAGGTATAATGTGTCCGGGTTACTTTGTTTATCCCGCAAAAGTCTTTTTCCAAGCTCTGCATGGGACTCATTCCAAATAGTGTCTTCCAGGTTCACAATTGCTTGAATCCCCTGTTCGTCCGTTATTTCCTTTACATCATGGAGCTGGCTATTGACCAGAAATGGATGCCCATCTGTTAATTTCATGACCATAAGTGCTTCAGGCTCACCATCTGTAAAGCCTTTCTGTTCAAGTAAGTCCTTCAAATGATCCGGCTTATCATAGCTATACACCTTCCACTCAAAATCTTGCTGAAGATTTTTAAAATAGCTTACTTCATTTTTGATAACCGCTGTTGCATTGTCACTATTGATATTCGAAGCAAGAATAAACCCCGATTCACCAAATTTTGAAATGTGACGCACTACATGCTCGGTTTCTTCCCTTATGTATCCAGGTGTTTGGGCCTCATACCTCAGTTCTTTGTGAAATAGTGAAATGATTTCAGTTTTATCCATCGTCGAGCTCCTTTTCGGTTAGATTCATTTGCTCATTAAATATATAACAGAGTAGATTCCTCTAGATTTAGTTATACGCTAACACGAAAAACTCCTGCATATCACTACAGGAGTTTCAATGTAACTGTTTTTCTAATCCCACCTTGCTTGTTTGCAAAATAAGATTGCCTATTTTCACAATACCTTATTGTGGGACTAGCATCTCCAGTAATAATGATACGTCATTTGTGGAGCCAACAGAAATGACCTTTTTTCGGTCGTCGTTAATATAACTCTTCAGATTCTCTGCGATATCTGATCTAGTAATAATAAAGTCTGCATCTTGAAGCGATTTCATGAGCGCATTTTTCGAAGTGGACACATCAATCTTATGAATTTCAGCAGAGGTCATTCGTTTTATTTCATCCAAATAAAAAATACATGAACTCATTTTACACTCAACAAAGAGATACCGCCGCTCTCGTTTCAAAGGTTGACCAAATAGCTGTATGTAGGCAAATCCAGATAGCAATACGTTCTCAACATGATAGCCTGCATCATCAGCCTTGTTCATGATTTGTTCTAAAAATGAAAAGTATGGGTTTTGTGTTTTAAACTGATTAATTTTTTCCACACTGGCAACTTGAGTTCCTTTACCACGTTGTATCGTCAAAAGTCCATCCTCTTTTAATTGGGAGTAGACACTTTGAATTGTGTTCCGATTAATCGATAATTGATTTGCTAATTGATTCGTTGAGGGCAGTATATCGCCCGGTTTAAGCAAATCTTTACCAATTAACAACTTAATCTGCTCTTTAATCTGCACATGAATCGGCAATGAGGAATCGGAGTCAATTTTAAATAGAGCTCTTGAATATTCCATGTTTAAGTAACCAACTTTCAAAGTTAACTAATTCTCTATACATGTTGAGTTTAATTAAGACAAACTAAAAAATCAAGCTAGACCCGTTAATTATACATCAATAGAAGTTATGAAGTTTGACAATCATCACATTATAATTGTAGAATAAAACAAAGTTAACTATACAACTAGTTAACCAAACATATCAACATGTTAGGAGTAGAATAAATGGCGGATGTAAAAACAACTTTAAAAACAGTTTGGAACGGCAATGCAAAAGGAAATGGTACGATTAAAGCACCTAATCTGGAAACAGATCTTGCAATTCCAGTAGCTTTAGGGGGTACCGGAGAAGGATCAGAGCCTAAAGAGATGCTTATTGCCTCTGCAACAGCTTGCTTTACAATGACACTAACAGGCATGCTACAAATGAAAAAATTCCCGGTAGACCAAATCCTTGTAGATACAGAATCAACAAATTCAAAAGAAGACGGCTTTAAAATCAACCACTCTTGCCAAATTGTTTTATCTGCTGACGCAACAGATGAGCAAGTTCAATCTGCTTATACGGTCATTGGACTTGCCGATAAAGGCTGCGCAGTTGGAAATATGTTAAGAAAAGCGGATGTACAAATTGTAGCTGACGGCAAAGTAACTGTAGCTTAATAACACATTAGAAAAGCGCTAAAGCCCATTTTAGCCTTGATATCATTGGAGAGCCTCACTATAGAAAGGAGGCTCTCTTCTGGTTTTCAGACATACAAAAAACACCTCTAAAATGGTTAACATATAGCTATGACAAAACCCTTTTGAAAGATGTTTTATATATTTCCAGCTACTTGATGATGCTTCTTTTTAATTAGAACATCGTTTTCATAAATGCTTCTAGCTTTGTTGATACTTCATCTAACTGTTCGATTACATTCGAAACGTCCTGCGCTAATTTTGCTTCTTCATTCGATGCTTCTGAAATTTGATTCATGTTTTCTAATAAGGATTTCAAATTCTGCTGTACATTTGATAAAGACGACTCAATTTTCGAAGTCGATTCATCCGTTTGCTGAGACAGCTTACGAACCTCTTGTGCCACAATGTTAAAGCCCGCGCCATATTGTCCTGCACGTGCCGCCTCAATCGAAGCATTTAAACCTAAAAGATTCGTTTGACGTGAAATATCTTTAATTAGGCGTGTAATATCATTTGTCTTTGCGGAATCTTCTAATGCTCGTTCAGATTGCGAACGAATTTCGGTGCTCGTTGCAGCCAGCTCCTCTGAATGTGACGCCATGATATGTGTTTTATCCTGCAATGTATTGACAATGCCTCTTACGGATTCAATATATTCCTCTAATTGCTGTTCTTTATCTAATGGTCTACCGAAGCCTAATGCTCCTACCACTTCACCATTTTCACGAATTGGAAAAGCATAGGCATTAATCGCCATACCATAAACGCTCGCATCTAAATAAATATCTGAATCACGGCCGCTCAATGCTGTCATTAAATTGGTATCGCCTGCATTTACTTTGTCGCCTTCTTTATAGTCTAACTTTATATTTTCTCCAGGAATATATTTCACTACATTGCGATCCTTATCTGCAATTACGACAACGGCTTCCTTTTTTAAAGCCATATGAATATATTCCGACATAATACCTAATGATTGTATAAATTCCATTTCTCTACCCCTCTAATATCACTATCCTATTTCTTCTTATACTAGCATATTTTACGTCTAGTTACACTAGTGATACAGGAACAAAGAAATAGTGTAAGCCCAGATTGTACCTGAATTGTGTACTCTAATAGGGCTCGTTGCATCGTTACAAATCGTTTTTGACAGAGCGGTTATATGGAAAAATCCGAATATTGACCAATGGCTATTACTGCAATAGCTGCTTCGTATACTCAATATAATCTGTAAAGTAGCCATCTACATGGAATGCTTTTATTCGCTGTTGTTCCTTTTTTTGTGTTTTGCGATTCGTAAAGTACACATGAACTTCTTTCCCGTTTTGGTGTAGTTTCTTCACAACACCACGAGTGATATCGGATGACTCAATCCCAATGAATGGATAAGGCGAGGTCAACGCATCCTTCAAATTAAATTTCCCTTTCTTATATAAAAGCGTTAATGGTATTTTTGGGTGTAGCTCATGAATTTTATTCAGGCTTTGCTTGGAGAAGGACTGAATCGTAACTAAGCCCTTTTCAAGTAATTGGTATTCTTCCAGCAATTCGATTAACGGCTCTTCCATCTTTAATTCACCATTAACTAATCTTGTTTCAATATAGTAATGCTCCGTATCCGTAAAAGTGGAAAGGATTTCGTTCAATGTAGGTATTTCCTCTGTAAAAGTTTGACCATGGTACTCCCCAATCGTCAGAAAAGATTTTATTTCCTCCAAAGAATAATCACTAACATCCCCTTGCCCATTCGTCGTTCGGTTAATCGCTTGGTCATGCATCGCGATCAGCGCACCATCCTCTGTCATACGCAAATCAATTTCTAGTGCATCCACGCCATCAGCCGCTGCCATTTTGTAAGCTGCAATCGTTGCTTCATTAATCCGATCATTTGCGCCACGATGTGCAATAATTTTAGGCGATTCTGTAACTGACGGCGTCATAACAGCCTGTTTATCTGGAGGCTTAGTTGATTCGGCTATTAAACCTGCCACCAATATTCCTACTGTATAGCTGATGATGAGCACCGCTAATGTAAGTATGAGCTTCTTTATTTTGTTCAATTATTGTTGCTCGTTTCTAATGGATAGGGCTCTTTCCGGATAATCCGTTATAATGGTATCCACACCTAAGTCCAATAATTGCTTTATTTCTTCTGGCTCATTGACCGTCCAAACGCGTATTTGTTCATAGAGATTGTGAAATGCATCAACCGCATTCGTGCTTTCGATAAAATCAATTAGCTGTTTAATTTCATTTGCCTCTGATACGTTTAGCGTACTTATTAAATACATTAATTTTAGTGCTATATTTTTATTTGGTAATACAATGGATTTTGCTATATGTAAGGCATCTAGTTCCAACGTTTGTAGCTGATCGTTTGGAAGCGTAATTTTTTCGTTTAGTAACCAAGCGATTTTTGCCTCCGGAGATAACTTTTTTACACGGAGTATCGTCGGTAAATGAAATGAAGAATAAATAACTTTACGCTGATTGCCATATGCTTTTACAATTGATAGTACCTTTTCTTCGATTCCTTCATACTTTTCAATAGTCGTTTTTAACTCAATATTCAGTTCAGTTGGATATGGCTTCAATAGTTCAAAAACTTCCATTAGTGTAGGTACACGCTCTGCTGTCCATAGTTCTTCGTCATAGTTCGGAAAATGGGCAAATTTGCTTTTCGGTCCCGCACTAAATTGCTTAATTTCTTCTAAGGTCATGTCTTGAATAGAGCCTTTCCCATCTGTTGTACGCTCTAGGCTTTCATCATGAATGACGACGATTTCGCCATCTTTTGTCATATGTACATCCAATTCTAAACCTTCTACACCTTGTTCAATTGCTTTAGCAAATGATAATAATGTGTTCTCAGGGTACGTGCCTTTCGCACCGCGGTGACCATAAATTTTCGTCATGAAAGCTCTTCCTTTCTATTTTTTTCATACGAACTCGATATAAAAAGGATAGGGGACTGTCCCAAAATTACTTCTTGTTCAGTCCCCCTCTATATATTTTCTCGAAATTAGTTTATTTATTCGCCTCTTGCGGCATTTGCCTGTTTGATAGCCGCATTAAATTGGTCAACAGCAGCACGATGCGCCTCATCTACATCTCCGCCATTGTAAATTGATTCAAGAGCCGTTTCCATAATTTTTCGACCCTCAGGAAGCATATCCATTAATGCTCCTTGAGTTGCATAAGAGGCTTTTGTATCTTGTAGCTGATCCACTGTCACTTGTAATTGTGGTTTTTCAGCATATGCGTCTTTTACCACTTGCTCGTCATAAGCGGCTGGGTTAATCGCAAAGTAACCTGTTCCTGTATGCCATTCCGCTTGTACTTCTGGCTTTTGTACATACTTCATAAATTCCCATGCTGCTTTTTGCTCTTCTTCGGATTTTCCGTCAATCATCCAAAGACTCGCCCCTCCAATTACAACACCTTGACGCTCTTTAGCTTCTGGATATGGTAAATAAGCAATGCCAACTTCGAATGGTGCTTTGTCAATCACGTCTCTTGAACTAGCAGACGATTGTAAGAACATCGAAACATCACCTGCTAAGAAGCCTGCCATCATATTATCGCCATTTGTACCATAGTTTGCGAATGTGCCCGCATCCACCATATTTTTCACCCAATTTAAGATTGATTTCCCTTCCTCTTCCGTCCAACCAATTTCAGTAGGTGTTGCAGTACGCCCATTGTCGTTATTTAATAATAATGCGCCTTGGTTCGCTAATAACTGCTCCCATAGCCAACCATATGCTTGTAATGCAAAGCCTTTCATCTCGGGATTGGATTCCACAATTGCTTTACTTGCCGCTTCTACTTCCTCGTAAGTTGCTGGTGGCGCTTCTGGGTCAAGTCCTGCTGCTTTAAATGCATCTTTGTTGTAATACATAACAGGTGTTGAAGAGTTAAACGGCATTGAATAGAATGTACCATCTAATGAATAGTAATTTGTAATATTTTCTTCCAAGCCACTCATATCATATCCGTCTGCATCGATTAATTCTTGAATCGGAACAATTTGACCACTGTTAATCATTGCCTTTGTACCAATTTCAAATGTTTGAATAACTGTTGGTGCACTATCTGAACCCGCTACCGCATTAAACTTTGTTAAGGATTCATCATAAGTTCCTTGATATTCTGCATTCACTTGAATTCCATCTTGTGAACTATTAAAGTTTTCAACGATTTTATTTAACGCTTCTTGACCGGCGCCACCCATAGAGTGCCAAAACGTAACCTCTTGTTTTTCTGCCTTTCCCGCAGAGGTTACGTCTTCTCCAGTACCCTCTTGTTCCTGTGTAGAACTTCCGTCTGAGCTACATGCTGCTAATAACAAAATCATGCCAAATGTAAGGAATGCTAGTAGTTTTTTCATTCGTATTTCTCCTTTTGTTTAAGTAAATTTCTACTTGCTCTATCACACGCTGAACTCACTTTTAAGTTCAAGCCCTTATTTTAATGCTCCTTCTGTTAACCCTTTTTGAAGCTTCTTCTGCCCAAAGAACAGCAAGATTAATGTTGGAATAATCACGATTACGGCACCCGCCATTATGACGCCCCAGTCATTTAACTGCTCTTGAGTTTGTAATTGCTTCAAGCCGATTTGTACCGTACGCACTTTGTCATTTGTTGTTGCTAAAAGTGGCCATAGATACATATTCCATGAAGTTAAAAATCCATAAATCCCTAATGTCACTAAACTAGACTTTGCTATGGGTAATACGACGGTTAAATAATATTTAAAATCACCCATGCCCGCAATTTGGCTTGCTTCCCTTAATTCCTTTGGGATTTGCTTGAAATTTTGTCTTAGCAAAAATGTACCAAAAGCCGTTGCAAAGAAAGGAACGGCCAAGCCTGCATAGGTATCAATCCAGCCTAAATCACGGATAATGTGAAAGTTAGGAATAATCGAAACTTCAAAAGGAACCATCATCGTTGCGATAAAAACATAAAATAATAAATCTCGACCTTTAAACTCCAAAAATACGAAGGCATAGGCTGCCAAACTAGATAAAAGAAGTTGCCCCATCGTAATGACAATCGCAATCAACAAGCTATTAAATAAATAGCCAAAGAGAGGAAATCGTTCAAATGCTTGGGCATAATTATCCAACGTGAGTGACGTTGGTAGACTTCCTGTTAAAATATCCTGATTGCTCATAAAGCTCATCATAATGGCCATTAGCATAGGTCCCGCTAACATCAAGGCAGAAAGGATTAGGATGATATAAAAAATGACTTGTCTACTTTTAGGCATGATCATTGATAATGCACCTTCCTTTCCCCAAGCTTAAATTGCAATGCTGTCATAATTAAAATAAATATAAACAATACAATCGCCTGAGCACTTGCAGAGCCAAATTTATAATTGACAAAGGCCTCTCGATAAATCGAGTACACAAGTAAGTTCGTTTCATTCACTGGCCCACCCTGTGTTAAAATATCGATTTGACCAAAGGATTGAAACGCATTAATAATGCTTACAGTAATGACAAAAAACAGCGTTGGCGATAGCATTGGGATTGTTATTCTTCTTAATTTGTATAAATATCCTGCCCCTTCGATATCCGCGCTTTCATATAAGGATGAATCGATGGATTGTAAGCCACCTAATAAAACTAAAAATGTAAAACCTACATTCATCCAGATTGTCGTAGCAGAAACGGATAGCAGTGCCCATTTCGGATCAGTGAGCCATCCGATTGCCTCAATCCCAAACAGACCGAGCATTTCATTGAGTAATCCCATCGTTGGATTAAACAAATACAGCCAAAATACAGAAGCTGCTGCAACTGATACGCCCATTGTTGAAGAAAAAATTGTTCGGAAAAAGCCGATTCCTTTTAGTTTTTCATTTGCAATAATAGCAAGGAATAAACTAATGATCACCGTAGTAGGGACCGTATACAAAACAAATAAAAACGTAGACTTTATGCTTTTTAAAAACATCGGTGAATTAAACATATTCACATAGTTTTCTAAGCCAACGAATACCGTAGTATCCCCGTTTGCTTTCGTGAGGAAAAAGCTTAAATAGATCGTTCGGAACATCGGATAGAACAAAAAAACACTGAATAATATAATGGAAGGTAATAGAAATGCCATCCCTTTGTAAAAGCTTTTTATTCTCATTTTCTTTTTAACTTGTTCCATTTTTACCAAGTTGCTATGATCGACTGTGTCGGCTATGTTTGTCATATTCATGTAGATAAAACCTCTTGTTCTTTCCCTTTAGAGGCAGATTGAATTAACTCGCCCGTTTCCGAATCAAAAAACAATAGATTCTCAGGTAATATGTGCACAGGTATTTTTTTCCCCACTGAAATGGACCATTGCCCAGGCCATTTAGCCGTCCATAACTCTTGGCCAACATCAAATGCAATCGATGTCTCATTTCCTAATTGCTCGACATTCACTACTTCCAAAGTGTGCTTTATAGTTCCATCTGTTTCAGGAAGTATGTGCTCTGCTCGAATCCCGATCGTTAACGGTCGATTTTTAGGTATGTCCTGTCCAAACGATGCATCGATTGGAATCTGAAGCTGGTCTTCTACGATTAAATGCTTTCCATCCTTTGAAAACATAGCCTTTCCCATATTCATCTTTGGGGAACCGATAAAAGTAGCGACAAACAAATTAGCCGGTTCGTTATAGAGGTTGATGGGTTTGCCCACTTGCTGGATTTTCCCATCATTTAATACCATAATTCTGTCCCCCATCGTCATGGCTTCCACTTGGTCATGGGTAACGTATATCATCGTCATGCCTAATTTTTTTTGTAATCTGCGAATTTGAACACGCATATTTGCGCGAAGCTTTGCATCCAGATTTGAAAGTGGCTCATCCATCAAACAAAGTGGTGATTGACTTACAATGGATCGAGCTAAAGCTACACGTTGTCTTTGACCGCCAGAAAGTTCTCTTGGCTTGCGTTTTAACAATTCAGTTAAGCCCATCATTTCCGCAGCTTCATGTAATCTTTTTTGCTGCTCCTGTTTCTCCACTTTTTTTGCCTTTAAACCAAAGAGAATATTTTGTTCAACTGATAGATGAGGATATAAAGCGTAATTTTGGAAAACCATAGATAAATTTCGATCCTTTGGCGGAATGTGATTGACCATGTCTCCGTTAATTTTTAATACGCCCCCAGAAATCTCCTCAAGCCCTGCAATCATTCTAAGCAATGTACTCTTGCCTGACCCTGAAGGACCAACAAGGACAAAAAACTCCCCTTCGTCAATCGTTAAATTGATTTCATTCAATACGTCTTCTTGTTTGTCGTATGATTTTGAAATTTCAACTAATTCAATTCGGCTCATACCTAGCCTCCTCTTTCTTGTACTTGGCGCTATATTATTTAAGCATATAATTTCTAGCAAAACGGGTGGTTTTCCATTTTATAACAAAACATTAATAATGTTCATAAATACTCAATATTTTTAAAAATTATTTAACTTATTAACGCTGCATGTAACTCTTGCATCGTACTCATAATATACTTTGGTTTATACGATATACTTTTTAGTTGTGCGGTTGTCGATGCTCCGGTTAAAACAAAGCAAGTGTCAATTCCAGCTTGCGTGCCCAGTAAAATATCCGTATCAAGTCGGTCACCAATAATTAAATAGTTTTCCTTTTTCACATCCAGCAGGCGCATAATATGTTGTGCGAAATAGGAAGATGGCTTGCCGATAATTACATCAATTTGGCTGTCGGACGCAATTTCAACGGCTTTGGCAATGGCCATTGTATCCAATTGGAATCCATTTGGTACTGGGCAAACTTGATCAGGATTCGTGACAATCAATTGCGCACCATTCCGAGCTGCAACCATCGCATTATTTAGCTTTTCAAATGTAATTTGGCGATCTAAGCCGATAATTACATTTGTTGCTCGAAGTGGATCAGCCGTCAGTTGAAGCTGTTCATATTGAAATTCCTTGCTAATTGCCGCTTCACCTACAATGTAGGAAATACTTGTTGGCATATGCTCTACTACATACTGGGCTGTTAAATAAGCCGTTGTAATAACTTGGTGAGCTGTTATATGTATGCCAAAGCGTAGTAGTTTTTCAACGACATCTTGACGCGTTTGTGTCGGTGAATTTGTGATGAAAAAGATATGCTTCCCTTGCTGCTGAAGGTGGGTGATTGTATTGAGTACACCTGGGAGCACTTGATCCCCAACATAAATTGTTCCATCTAAATCGAAACAGTACGCATCGTATGCTTGTATCGTCATAAATGTATTCACCTACTTTCGAGCAATTTGCTACTTCATTTAACTTGCTGTTTTTAGCATGTATGATAGCCCAATTTCACTCTGTTTTTCCTACTGCCATAAGAGGTTAATCACAACAAATAGCAATGCAAACTTTGACCACAATTTCTCTCCTCCTAAATGGATAGACATAAAAAGGCCGCAAAAAGTCATTTAAAATACGACAATTTGCGGCCTCTCTCATATACGCCTATTACTATTTACTTTACGTTTCTTACTATAAACCTCAATCATTAAGCTACTGTGTGGAAATTATTAATTAATTATTGATAGTTTGTAAAATTGTTCCCTTCCACAAATTTTTATTAGATGTAGTCACAGCATGTGCGCCATGTGCTAATGCCGCTTCCGCATGTTCGATCTTATCTAATAAGCCCCCTGTAATAATGGGCTTCTCCGTCACCTGAGTGAGCTTCTGTATAAAATCTGGCGCGCGACATGGCATAATTTCAATCATATCTGCTGTATGATGAATTGTATGTGTTAACTGCTCATACACCTCTGTATCAATTAGAAATATACGTTGAATGACAAACATATTCTTTTGCTTCGCCTTCTTAATAACATTCGCCTTCGTTGTAACAATTGCAAATGGCTTCACTACTTCGCTTATAAAATCAATACCATATTGATCTAGCTGCAAGCCGCCAATTTTTTCAACATGCACAATAACAGGCAATCCCGCCTCATGAAATAGTTGGACATAGCTTTTGATATTCAAAATATTTCCTGTCATTAAAATGACCGCGCTAATATTGTCCTTATACTTCAATGCGACCTCAATGGCTTTTGGCTCTTTAATCGCCGCAATGAGCTTTTTTTCAGCAAGTCTCTCTTGGAATCGTTTATACATACGCGCTTCCCCCTCTTTGATTGCATTATAACGGGAATCAGCTGTCTATAAATGGTTCCATGCATTTCTTTACAAAAGATTAAAAAACTTAAAGGAAGAGATTATTTTTGCCCAACCCTTTAGTTGAACTTCCAAACTCAAAAAAGTGTCGGATAGCTTAATAATTAGCTCCTCTTCTGGTACTCAATAGTTCACGTTTACAACTATAATAATTTTAGATAACCGCCCATTATGCAGAGGCCTATGAATGTCCATAATACAACCTTAGCTATTGAAGATTGGTTGAATGCAGGATGTAAGATTTCTGATACCGTAACCATAAAAATAATACCTATAGTTAAGCCAATTAAGCTGGTGTGTATTGATTGATAAGAAAATCCCCCAAATTCACCGATTAAAACACCTAAAGCGACCGGAATGGATACCGCTAAGGAAATGAAGAAAACAGAAATAACGCTTAACCCCGCCAATATCAAAGGCGTAAACAAAATAATTCCTTCAGGGATACTATGGAATAACAGTGCTTGCAATAATGCCATTGTCAAATTGGATTCCTGATTTGCACCTAATGTGATTCCCATCGGTATATTGTGAACTGTGAAACTCATAATTAATAATAACCCTGTACGAATATGCCATTGCTTCGTTGTTGCACCATTTTTATCTAAGTTCACGTGCAAACGACTATGTAATACTTTGAATAGGATCATCCCAATCGTTAATCCACTAAATGTACTTAACCATCCGCCTAGCTCAATGGCTTCTGGAAAAAGCTCAAAACTAATTAAGCCCAAGATTATTCCTGCACAGAGGCCATTAATAATGTCTACCCTTTGCTGTAATCCCTTAAAAAGCCATGCAATCATGCCGCCTATAAATATCCCTGAAGACGTCCATAAAAAACCTACTAACCACATTCCACATAATCACCTTTCAATGGGTATAGTTAGTGGTATGGTGGATTTTGATGATTTATGAAAAAAACTTTCATAGCATGTCTAATATTTATAATACATATATGGAAAGAAGGTGCGCTGTGGAAAAGATGCTGGTGTTGATTGAGATTGAGGTTTTCTTAGTTTTCCTACTACTGCTAGGCACTTATAAATTAATGAACTCTAGAACGTTTCAGTTATTTTGGGGCTTAACTCAACAAATAGAAACAAATCAATAAGTGGTTGCTTTAACCTTTGATGACGGTCCAACCGATAACACCAATCAGATATTGCAACTATTTGAAGAGTCCAATACTAAAACTACCTTTTTTCTGATTGGTGCAGATATAGAAAAATTTCCAGAGGAAACAAGAAGAATTGCAGAATACGGACATCAATTTGGCAATCATACGTATTCCCATAATCGGGTGATTTTCAAGAGCCCCCACTTACTACAAAACGGAAATAGATGTTCGACCACCCAATGGGAAAAAACTGATAGGTCTTATCTTCATACCATTTTATTTGATTTTTCAATTTCATCGACTTTGATAAACTTCAAGACAACGAAAAAGAGGATGAATCCTAACACACCTGCCGTAATATAGCTGACGTTGAGATAATTTTTCATGACAAGGGACATAATAGGAGGACCAGCTGCAACACCGATAAATCTTGCCGAGCTATAAAAAGAGGAAACTGTGCCTCTTAACTCTTTCCTTATATTGTCGGTAATAATTGTATCAAGCGCAGGCAATAGTGCACCAATAGCAATTCCCACTATACTCGCCACCACTAATAGAAGAATCAGTTTTTTGCTTGTAAATCCAACAAATATAATACTGGTAGACATTGCAATTAGTGAGATAATGATTATTTTTTTCATCCTTAATAGGTTTCCTTTAATTTTTCGACCAGAAATATAAGAAGCAGTACAAAGTAATAAAAGTGGGATGGCCAGAACAAAACCTTTTTTAATGCCCTTTATATTATGAACTTTTTCGAGGTTTTCTGATAAGAAAAATAACATACCGAATAATATTAGCATTACGAGGGCCCCATTAAGGAATACGGTATACAGCCATCTTCCTTCCTCCTTGAAAACTTGCTTTGTGTTACGTAAAAACTCCTTAAACTTTAATGGTTCATCATCATCTTTAGGGGCTTTAACGAAGAAAAAGATAAGTGCAATAGAGATTAAACTAAGGGCTGAAATAGAAAAGAAGGGTAAGAACCATAAAAACGCTGCAAATATTGACCCTAATATAGGACTTAACACTTTTCCAAACGTGTTAGACGTTTCAATTAATCCTAAAGTAGAACTTATTTTTTCGTCATCATCTTGATAAATGTCACCCACAAGAGGCAATACAATTGGCATGGCACCAGCTGCTCCAATACCTTGGATAATTCTACCGATAATAATCATTGTGTATGGATCATCCATTTTCCATGAAGCAAAACCAGCAATCAGCCCCCCAATTAAAGCCAAGATTAAACTAGGTAATATTACAATTTTCCTACCAAAGCGATCCGATAAATAGCCAGCTACCGGTATGAGAAAAATGGCCGCGACTGAATAACTTGTAATAATCATACTTGACTGAAATGATGAAATCCCAACCTTTTCTTCTAGAATTGGGAGCACGGGAATAAACATCGAATTTCCCAACGTCATGATGAGAGGTATAGAAGTCAAACTTATAATACACCAAATACTTACTTGAACCTTGCCTTTTTCCATGACCACACCTCGACTAATATTGTTTTATCATTATAAAGGTATGGTTTCCTGTCGGGTTCATTTTATGCATTCTATTGTTTTTGAAAGACTTTTAAATAACCGATGGAATACAGACAAATGAAATCTGTTGAGACGTGTATTAAAATAATGCTTGAAAAGCCATTTTGCCAAAGTAAAGTCCGAATCCAATCATTAAAAGGGATGAAATGAAGGTAACCGTTTTCAAAAGGTTGATTGTTAATAATTTTCGAGCAACACTGGATAAAAAGGAATAAATTAAATCCACTAAAATAATGCCAATTAGAATGGCGATACTAAGTAAAATGATTTGATATCCTGTAGTGACTCCAGCGGTTTTCGCAAGAATGGACCCATAGATCCCTAACCAAAAAAGGATAGTTAACGGATTCAAAAAGGACATGAAGAAGCCAGTTAGGATTGATTGTCTAAGTCGGGTTCTTTTACCGGTAGTTGAATTCATCTCAATTCTATTTAGTGACAGTAAATTTTCTATACCGGTATACAAAAGAACAAAACAGCCGAAAGACCAAAGTATTGTTTTCAATAATAACGAATCAATGAATTGACCCACTCCAAAATAAACTATGAACATATACATGATGTCGGTTATCAAAGCACCCAGACTAAAAAACCATGCATGAAAAAAGCCATTTTTTAACCCCGTATTTAATAGGACGGTCTTAACAGGTCCAAATGTTGCAGCCATCGATATGCCTAAAAAGATATAGGTAAAAATAGAATCCATGAATAATCCTCCACTAATCAGATGTCCTTGCATTTTATTCGAAGGCAATGACTTTTAGGACAATTTAAAGGGATGTTTTAATAGGATTTTCGGGTTTGTCTTCACTGTTTCAGAGGAGTTTTATTAACATAATTATTAAGCGGAAGTGTTTCCTATAATTTTTATTTAGAATAATGTTCAATCGTTTATCTGCCCATATGTTGGTTAGGAATAAAGATTGATTAAAAAGATGCTGCAAACGTTGATCTTATTTATAGAAGAAACCCATATATTTTGAATAAAGATTGATCAAAATACATGGGTTTAATTTCGGGAATTAAAAAGTTTTTATAAAAAAGCTTGATTACAATTGGAATAGAAATAATGCTTTTTATTTTTCATAGTCACTTTTAAGTATAGACATTATTATTTCATCAGAATAATTGCCATTATAATTTAAAGACTCGCGTAAGATACCCTCTGTTCTAAAACCTGTCTTTTCATATGCTTTAATTCCACGTTTATTATGACTTAATACTTCTAACTGTAAACGATTTAATTTTAAATCTTCAAATACAAACTTCAAGATAAGTCGGATTGCTTCAGTACCATAACCTTTACCAGTTAGTTCAATGGAACACATTGAAATTCTGAATCCAGCTTTATTATTATCCTGTTCTATATCAAGAATAGATAATTCTCCAATCATTTTACTATTTGAATTTAAACATATAGCAAAATCATAACGTGAGGGATCTTCATTTATATTTTTTATATGTTGTTGAATTTGCTCTAAAGTAAATGTAGATTTCGTACCTGTCATATACCTTATTTCTTTGTCTTGGGTATTTGTCAGGAGAACAGGGGCGTCTGTTTCTGCTAATGTACGAAGATAAATTCTTTCACTCTTTAAATTCATTATAATTCCTCCATAAAATAAATTAACTTTAAAATACTCAGTGAGTTATCTCTTGAATCTAATGTTACTTCATAATCATGGTCAGAAATATAGACAGAACAATAATGAACTATTTAATACCTAATTGATTGGTTAACGATTTAAAATTAATTGGTATAATTCGGAAAAAGAAAAGGCTATCTAGTAGATATATAAAAATCTCCTTAGATTAGCCTTGTTTATTATGTACATTTTTTTGTATAAACAATCTTTTTAATAGTTTCAACTGATAAAAAATACTTTTCAGATATTTCTTGTATACATATTCCACTTTTAAAATCTTCTTGAATACCTAACTTTCTTTGATACAGTTGTTTTTGTATACCACTAACTGACCCCCTTTTTTTCGAGTGCTCTGTTGAATTGGAATATATAATGTCTCACCTTGTATATACTTTAGAACTTCTATTAATAACTCTTTAGGTAAAATTTTTGCAACATTTATATAACTCAAATTTGCTCTCTCCTTATTTCTTGTAAATATGAATAAGGTGCAAAACCAAAATATTAGAAATTTTATACAGCGATTATATATTTTTCCTCATGCAAAGTATCGCTCTTCTAATTAAAGGCTTTGCATGAGTTTGAGTTTTATTATTAACTGAAATAGATTTCTTTTTCAATAAATACATCCCTTTAGATTAAAATAATCCAAAGGGATGAAAAGATGCAACTTTTTAAAAACGGTATAGCATTATTTAAAATCTACAAAAATGTTGGATTGGAATAAAGATTGATTAAAAATGGGCAGAGAACGTAGATTCTATAATAGAAGAAACCCACATATTTTGAAAAAAGATTGATCAAATTGTGTGGGTTCAATTTTGGCGCGATGAAATTTTTATAAAAAAGATTGATCAAAATATTTCCGCAAATTAAAAGATGATGTTTTAGCTATGTACGGTCGTGATGCTTTTCTTGGAATGTATATTGATCAAAAAAATGGTGGAGTAGTTAATATTGCTCTTCGTAAGGGTACTCATACTCCATTAATAAAATCTGAAAACCTTATTGCAACTAAATATGGTTCAGATCTGCCAATTAATTTCTATGAGGCAAAGTATTCTGAAAGCGACTTAGATCGTATTATGGATGATATAAACAATAATATAGATATCTTAAGTAAACAGATAAACATTCAATATGCAAATGTCGATTTTATTAATCAGAAAATTACTGTAGGAATTAAAGATAATGGAACTCCTATAGCAGAGGCATCAAAAGTTATCAGTGATTTGCTAAAACAAGACGAAACATTATTTAATGTTAAAGTCGTTGACGAAAACTTCAAGACATCAGATGAAGCCAGATACACAACTCAATCACCTATTCTCAATGGCTTAGTAATCGATAGCTCAGCAGGTACACTTGGAAACTGTTCTGTTGGATTCTCCGCTATTGATTCAAGCTCTAATCCGTATATTGTTACAGCAGGACATTGCTGGAGTTCATTGGGCACTGGTATTTATCAAGGATCAAATTATATTGGTCATGTAAGTAAGAGGCACTATGGAAATAACGCAGATGCAGAAGCAATAGCTGTCTCTTCCAACACTTTATTAAGTAACAAATTATATGGAACAGCGACATTATTAACAAGTGTACAAGTAGCAGGAAATGATGTATTGGGTGAAAGAGTATGTAAGTCGGGTATGCATGGAGATTCGTGTGGAACACTCCTTGGGAAGAACAATAGTGGTTATTGGGGAGCGAATGATACCTGGTTTGATAATCTTCGCGTTTCCAATTATGAAAGTTCTAGCGGGGATAGTGGCGCTACAATTTATGACGGTAAAACTCTCAAGGGTATTCATAAGGGGACTTTGCCTGAAAATGGGGTAAACTATCGTGTATATAGTCATGTAACCAATGTTTCAAGCCGCCTTAATTTAACTCCTGTGAATTGGTTAAGCCAATAATTAAAGCGAATTTTGTAACCTTTCGAAATATTAATACGTCTATAAGAATATAAATGAATGGGGGGAAACGTTTGCGCATACTACAAGCAACTGTCATTCTGTTTTTACTTTTCTCCAGTCTATCAGGATGTTCAAGCGGAGGGAACGATTTGAAAAGCCTTTCAAGAAACAAAGTAAGTGAACCGTCTAGCTTGTCGAATGAACCGATAGATACAGCTGATGTAGAAGGGTATATTATAGACAAAACAGAAGATTCTTTAACGATTGTATGGAATGTTCAACAAAAAGACATTACTACGAAAACTAAAAAGGAAATTCTTACTATTGCAAAACCCAATGCTTTGACTGTTTCCTATTCAAATGCTAGCAATTTTAATATTTACGATAAAGTAGCCATTTGGACAACAGGCCGTTATGAAGAGTCATATCCTAGTCAAGGTGTTGCAACAAAAGTAATATTACTCCAAAGTAAATGAATAGTACAAAACTTTTTAAAAAGTAAAATAGTAATCTCAAGTGGGATTATTCTGAACTGCACGCTGTCAGTCAAGTAGACATTGAAAATAATAAAAATTGAGTTAAACGGCTTTAGCCCTACATTCTATAGGACTAAGGCCGTTTAATTTTTTTTGATAGCGGCTATTTGTAGATAAGCTACAATATACTTCCTAGGTGTAATATCATCATCTAAAAAGGAAAATGAACGATCTTTGATATCCGTTAATGTTGGTTTGAAATAAAAATTTATTAAATTAGTCATGCAAATGTTGATTTTACAATAGGAGAAACGCACGAATTTTGAACAAAGAACTCGCTCATTTAAAAGCTCGTCCTTCATCTTTATCGTTCTCGCAAGCTCTATAAATCCTTGTCCTTTATCTACAGTAAGAAGAAAATCCGTTGTCATTACAATCGGCTCATTCGTTTTGGGATCTGTAGGGTGTTTAAGACCTAATTCATCCGCAATAACTAGAGTTTCTTCCAAAGGCAACAAAGGAAACTGTTCTCTAATACCCATAACGAAATCAGAGTATTCAGTTATATAAAAATAGTTACGTTCCAAATCTGATAGAAATTCATGCTGTCTATTAGTTTTAATGCCTCTTAAACGTGTGGATCTTCCCAATGAAGAAACATCTTGAATGTTTAACCAAGGTTTATAATCAGCACCTATACCAGAACCTCGCCCTTCTTTAATCCATTTTTCGATTTTAGATGTTCTTGCTCGTTTAGACATAAAAAAACGAGGCTGGGACATAAATAGTTCTGGTCCACACAAAAAAACGAAATGACGCCATGTCATTTCGTTTTTTTGTGTGGCGAAGTGAAAATGGAGGACCCCATTACCCCCTTGCCACGTATTTCCGGATATTCACGGCCATCAATGCAATGCCCGTCTCAATCTCGACCTTCGATTCCCAACGAACCGAAAATCGCGTGAAACCTAAATTAGCTTTCAGAAATCCAAAAACTGGTTCTACATCTGTTTTGCGTTGCGCATACAAATGTCCAGCTTTTTCTTCTGAAAGCTTCATGCGTACATATTCTTTTTGTTGTGCCCAGCGCACATTCACCGCCAGTTTCCGATGCTTACCTTCCTCGGCTTTTGTACAATTAGCACGAAACGGACAACCTGTGCAGTTTTCACATTCATACACTTGGAACGTACGCTCAAATCCGTCTTTATCTTTTCGTTTCGACGTATAGCGGAACGTTAACACTTGCCCGTTTGGACACGTATACGTATCTGTTTTTTCATCATACGCCCAGTTGCTCGTTTTGAATGGATCTTGTTTATATTTTTTCGTCTGTTCTTTTCGGAATTGGTTATACGTGATGAGTGCCTCACAGTGGCGCTTCTCTAAAATATCCTGATAATTGGCTTCGCTGCCATACCCAGCGTCCGCCACAATGTGTTTCGGTAAGGCAAAAAAATCCGTTTCGATGCGATCTAAAAAGGGCGTCAATGTTTTCGTATCCGTTTGGTTCGGGTAGACGCCGTATGCCAATGTGTATTGTCCTTCTGTCGCAATTTGTACATTATAACCTGCTTTTAATTGACCATTCTTCATATAATCGTCTTTCATGCGCATAAAGGTCGCATCTTGATCGGTCTTCGAATAGCTATTCCGTGTGCCGAAAATCTCAAAATCACGCGCGTACTTTTCTTTGCGTGTGACCCATTCCGATACTTGTTTCAATAGTTGCTTCGGTGTTTTGCGGGCACTTCGTAACGCTTTTCGTTCTTCGGCTTGCGTAGACGCTTCGATTTTTTCTGTATAATCGGCAACCACTTCTTCTAGCTTTTCTGCCATTTCTTTTAACTCAGAAATTGATAATTGTTCGTCTGATTCGCGCTCAATGGCCGGAATGATTTGGTGTTGAAGCAGTTCTTCATACAAACGGTTTGATTTTTCGATGAGACTCGCCTCATATTTTTCAATCGCACGTTTCCACACAAACGTAAATTTATTCGCATCTGCTTCGATTTTTGTACCATCAATGAAAATGGCTTCTAGATCAATGAGTTTTTCCTCAACCAATTGGCAACGGAATTGCACGAAACATTGGCGAATTAATTCCTGCATCACGGGATGAACACGGAAGCGATTAATCGTACGATAACTTGGTTCGTAGCCTTGCGCAAGCCACATCATGCGCACGCTATCTTTTGTTAAATCCTCGATACGACGCCCTGAAAACGTCGATTGTGTGTAGCCACATAAAATAATTTTCAACATCATACGTGGATGATACGAAGGGCAACCTGTATGTTGGATAAATGGCGCAAATGCTTCATTGGGAATACTTTCAACCAATTCATGAATGACAAACGCAATATCATTTTTTTGTAATTTGATTTCTAAATCAAGCGGTAAAGTTAATTGATTCATGTTATAATCTTTAAACATAAGGACACTTCTTTCGTTTTAAATTTGGTGGTAGGATACTTAAATTTTAACAAAGACGTGTCTTTTTTTGTACTCAAAATCAAAGCCCCTGGAAATTTTACTGTTCGTAAAATTCCAGGGGCTTTTCAGTTAGAGGATGGGTTTTGTCCCAGCCTCATTTCATCGCAACTTTTTTACAACCATCGCGACTTTATTTTAAACATCGTATCTTTTTTATAAACATCGCAACTTTATTTCAAAGCTACATTAAAATCTACAAAAAAACCAAAATTAACAAAAGCCCCTACTCAACCGTAACAGACTTGGCTAAATTTCTCGGTTTATCCACATCACAGCGACGGTGAAGGGCTGCGTAATAGCTGATTAACTGCAACGGTACAACTGATACTAATGGTGTTAATAGCTCATGTACGTGAGGAATCACGAGACGGTCGCCCTCTTCCTCCATTCCTTCCATTGCAATGATGCAGGCATTGGCACCGCGCGCGACTACTTCTTTCACATTACCGCGAATGTTGAGTGCGACATCTTTTTGCGTTGCCAAAGCAAATACAGGTGTACCTTCCTCGATTAACGCGATGGTACCATGTTTTAGCTCACCACCAGCAAACCCTTCCGCTTGAATATATGAGATTTCCTTTAATTTTAATGCGCCTTCTAATGACACACAGAAGTCCATATTACGACCGATGAAGAATGCATTACGCGCGATTTTTAAATAGTCCTCGGCAATTTGCTCCATGGCATCTTTTGAATCGATCATCGCTTGGATTCCGTTCGCCACAATGGCAAGCTCTTGTTTTAAATCAAAATCAAGTGCGATCCCTTTTTGATTCGCTACCGCGTACGCAGCTACCGCTAAAACGGCTACTTGTGCCACATAAGCTTTTGTCGAAGCTACCGCAATTTCTGGGCCCGCGTGTAATAGTAATGTGTAGTCCGCTTCACGAGAAAGCGTAGAGCCTGGAACATTTGTTACAGTTAATGCTTTGTAGCCCAGCTTTTTAATTTTCACTAATACTTGGCGGCTATCTGCTGTTTCACCTGATTGTGAAATGAAAATGAATAATGGCTTTTCAGAAAGTAATGGCATATTGTAGCCGAACTCACTTGAAATATGCACTTCTACTGGAATTTTGGCGATTTTTTCGAAGTATTGTTTGCCGATTAAACCAGCATGATAGCTTGTGCCTGCCGCAATAATATATAAACGGTCGGCTTCTGCTAATGCATTTAAAATAGCCGCATCGATTGTCACATCATCGCCGTGTTCGTATGCTTGAATAATTTTACGAATGACAGTTGGCTGCTCATCCATTTCTTTTAACATATAGTGTGGGTATGTGCCCTTTTCAATATCAGAGGCATCTAGCTCTGCTGTAAATGGTGCGCGTTCAACAATACGACCATCTAACGTTGAAATCTCCACATTGTCTTTACGTACAATGACAACCTCTTTATCATGTAATTCGATAAATTGATCAGTTACTTGAAGCATCGCCATAGCATCTGATGCGATTACGTTAAATTCTTCCCCAACGCCTACTAAAAGTGGTGATTTATTTTTTGCGACATAAATGGTTTCTACGTCTTCGTTATCTAATAAAGCTAACGCGTAAGAACCGTGCACTAATGATAATGTTTTACGAAATGCCTCTACTGTTGATAAGCCTTCTTTTGCAAATAGATCGACTAATTGCACGATGACCTCTGTATCTGTATCAGAATTCATTTGAATCCCTTTTAAATAAGCTTTTTGTAATAGATGATAGTTTTCGATAACCCCGTTGTGCACTAATGTATAGCGACCTGATGCACTTGTATGAGGGTGTGCATTTAAGCGGTTTGGTACACCATGAGTTGCCCAACGTGTATGACCAATCCCTACTGCTGCTTCTACATCGCCATCTACTGCCTTACGTAAATCAGCAATACGGCCTTTTTCCTTGAATACTGTTACGCCTTCTTCGTTGTGTACCGCAATACCCGCTGAATCATATCCGCGGTATTCTAATTTTTCTAAGCCTTTTAATAATATTTCCTTTGCGTCTAATACGCCGTTATATCCTACAATTCCACACATAATCCATTTCCTCCGCCCAGCATACATCACTTTTAGGCAATAGAAAAAAGCATATTCCGCTTAAATAAAGCCGTACTTTGATTCACCAAAAGTAAACTACTAATCTACTTTTACGGAACTCAAAGAAATTGTGGCGTTTGCTCTCGTTTAGCAAAGCACCCACAAGTATTAACCGTAAAAGGTGATGTAGCTTGTCATATTATTTGTTTAGAAATGCCGTTTCGTTTATTTGTGCAAGAAATTGCTTTCCTGTTTTGAAAACGAAATTACAACCGGGCATGTGCAGTTGGGAGGTACCCGCCGAAAATTCGATAAACCTCCACCTCGTCAGCTAAGAATTTGTGACCGTCCGATTTTCTTAGCTCTGGCGCTATAATTGTTTTCCCGATTTGTTTTATGCGCTAATACTTCACTCCTCTCGCGCAGCTCTTTTTACGAGCATTTACATCATACACAAAAACATTTTCATTCGTCAATGAATCCCTTCAAATGAAAGCGCTTCAGTTAAAAATATTCCCCATTTCGCCTGAAAAATGGGGAATATCTCTATTTTATTGTATGCAAGTAGACTCATTAAAGCTTCTTATCTGTCAATAGTTTCACAATTTCTCGATTAAACGCCGGTAAATCTTTTGGTGTACGACTTGTCACGAGCTGCTTCTGGCAATCAAATACTTCCTCGTCATGATATTTGGCGCCTGCGTACTCTAAATCAACTTTAATGGATTTATAGCCCGTTGTATCCCGGCCTTCTAACGATTTTGCCGTAATTAATAATTGTGGTCCATGGCAAATCGCAAAGACTGGCTTCATTTCATCCATAAAATGCTTCGCAAAAGCGACCACCCGATCATCATCACGCAATAAATCTGGCGAAAAACCACCTGGGATAAATAATGCATCGAACTGCTTTGGGTCAACTTCTGCTATGCCTTTATCAATTGAAACTGTTGCCTCACCGCGCTTGCCTGTAACCGATTTATTCCCTTCCTTATCAATCGTTACAAGCGTATGTCCTGCTTGCTCTAGTGCCTCTTTTGGGCTCGTGAATTCCACATCTTCAAATTTGTCGGTAATTAATGTTGCAATCTTCGCCAATGCAAAACACTCCTTTATCATTTTAGAATACCTTTATTTAATTCCCTTAAATCTGGTAAGTAAAACCTAATCACATGAAAAAACACCGGTAAGTCACTCTAAAAATAGAGTTACTCCCGGTGTTCCCACAATTGCTACTAATTATTCTGTTAAGCCCATTTCCGCGCGTACAACTTCTGCAATACGATGAACAAATGTTTCGCATGCTTCTACTGTCGCTGCTTCCACCATGACACGCACTAATGGCTCTGTACCCGAAGGACGCACTAACACACGACCATTGCCGTTCATTTCTGCTTCTACTTCCGCGATGACCGCAGCCACTTTTTCATTTTGTGTCACAGCGTGCTTGTCTGTTACACGAACATTTACTAACTTTTGAGGGTAAATCGTCATTTCAGCCGCAAGTTCTGAAAGCTTTTTACCAGTTGCCTTCATGATCGCTACTAATTGAATACCCGTTAATAAGCCGTCACCTGTTGTGTTGTAATCTAAAAATACAATATGACCGGATTGCTCGCCACCAACGTTATAGCCGTTTGCACGCATTTCTTCCACGACATAACGGTCACCAACCGCTGTTTGAACACTTGTCATGTCGTTTTCTTCTAATGCTTTATAGAAGCCCATATTACTCATTACTGTTGAAACAACTGTATTTTTCGTTAAACGACCTTTTGCGTTTAGATACTTACCGATGATGAACATAATTTGGTCACCGTCTACGATTGTTCCATTTTCATCTACTGCAATTAAACGGTCGCCATCGCCATCAAATGCTAATCCAAGATTTGCACCACGCTCGACAACAAATGCAGCCATTGCTTCAGGATGCGTCGAACCAACACCTTCGTTAATGTTTAGCCCATCTGGTGAAGCACCCATTGTTGAAATATCTGCTTCTAGATCCGCAAATAAATGTGTCGCTAATGACGATGTCGCTCCGTGTGCACAGTCTAACGCTACGTGCAAACCAACGAAATCCTCATCGACTGTTTGTTTTAAGTAAGAAATATATTTTTGTCCACCCTCGAAGTAGTCTGTCACTGTACCAATGGCAGCCCCAACTGGACGTGGTAATGTATCTTGCTCTGCATCAATTAACGCTTCGATTTCTGCTTCTTGTGCATCTGTTAATTTAAAGCCGTCTGGACCGAAAAATTTAATGCCATTATCCGCTACAGGGTTGTGTGACGCTGAAATCATCACACCTGCCTCTGCGTTCATCACACGTGAAAGATAAGCAACACCTGGTGTACTTATTACGCCTAAGCGCATTACCTCTGCACCGATTGATAGAAGACCTGCTACAAGGGCACCTTCTAACATTTCCCCGGAAATACGAGTGTCACGTCCGATTAATACTTTCGGGTGATCTTTAGCATCCTTTGTTAGCACATAGCCACCAATACGACCTAATTTAAATGCGAACTCTGGTGTTAACTCACTATTTGCGACACCACGGACGCCATCTGTTCCGAAATATTTACCCATTATTTTTCTCTCCTTCAACGCCTGACATCTCATACATTATTAGATGATTCGTCTACAACAAATCGATTAATAATTATGATGTGCAATTAATTTCCCTCTGCCTCGTCAGTGCCTGCTTCGACATCAACTTCGCTAACAGTATCCTCGTTAGCCTGCTCATTAATTACATCTGCATGAATGGTCAGTTGATCTTGTGATAATTTTGTTGCACCTGCTGGTAAAGTAATTTTAAAGTCATATGAACCCGATTCCTTTAGTTGAGCTCGGTCCACTTCCACAACGACCTCTTTTAATTCATCAATCGCTATTTTTGTACCGTAAACCGTTATTTTCGATGGATCTAACGATAGTTTTTCAATCGTTACACCTTCTGGAAGCTCTCCTTTTTCTTTCAGTGTAATCGGGAGCTCTCGGCTATATTCATTAATTTCGACCTTTACATTTACTTTTTCTGGATTCACTCGCACATCCAGCTTATTTAAATCACGGTCTAATACCTTTACTGTAGCCTCTTGCTCAAATGATTTATCAATTCCTTTATCTCCAGTAACCGTTGCCTTTACATAGCTTATGCTATCGATGACGCTTTTCGCTCCAGTAATCGAAACGCGTGTTGGTTCAGCTATCTTACTTTTTACGATAAAATCCTCTTTGACTAGACGGCTATTCATTTCAGGCTCAACACGGAACTCTTCTGTAATCTTTTCTTCAATCTTCACATTGACCGTTTTCGGTTCGATTGAAACATTCAGTTTTTCAGAAAAGTTTTCTTGCTGTATTGTAACGCTATGTTCGCCAATTAACAATGAGTTTAAATCGACAAATACTTTAAAATCCTTTTCTATCTTAGTCGTCATGATGATTGCAGATGGTCCTGAAATTTTTACATCTACCGTTTCAGGAAGCCCTGTTACAAACAAATTGTCATGGTCATAGTACACTTCTAACGGGACATTTGTAATAACATCTGTTTCTTTAGACAAATCTGATTCTGCTTTGCGTTTTTCTTCGGTTTGAACATAAAGAAAAAGCGCCAACGCCAAAAATAATGCCGTTAACCGTAGCATCCAAGGGCTATCGAATAATTTATCCATTCTTTTTCCCTCCCCAAGTCCACTTAGAAGCTAAGTTAGAATCTTGCTCAGGGCCAAACCACATTTTACGTAGTAGGTCTTCAAATTCTGATATTGACAGATTACGGTGTAAATTACCATTTGCTGTAATACTAATCGCTCCTGTTTCCTCAGACACAACGATCGTGATTGCATCTGTCACTTCACTCAGGCCAAGCGCTGCACGGTGACGCGTACCGAGCTCTTTTGAAATAAAGGCACTCTCGGATAGTGGTAAGTAACAGGCTGATGCAGAAATTTGGTTTTTTTGGATGACTACCGCGCCGTCATGTAGCGGCGTATTGGGAATAAAAATATTTATCAATAGCTCAGAGGAAATACTCGCATCCATTTTGATACCCGTATCCACATATTCATTTAAACCGGTTTCTTTTTCAATCGAAATCAAGGCACCGATTCGACGCTTTGCCATATAACTAACCGATTTTTTCATCGCCTCTATTAAACGAGATTGCTCATCCTCTTGCTGATTGTTTGCGCGTTGGAATATTTTACCTCGTCCGATTTGTTCTAGCGCCCTACGTATTTCTGGCTGGAATATAATAATAATCGCTAGGAAACCAAAATCAATGACCTCTTCTAACAACCAATCCAACGTGTTTAATTTAAACACATACGTAGCTAACTTCGCTAACACAATTATTAATAACCCTTTTAATAATTGAACTGCTTTCGTTCCTTTTATGAGGGTCAATGCTTTGTAAACGACGTACCACACGAGCAGTACATCTAATACCTTAAAAATAACACCTACAGCTGTGATGTCTGTAAATTGCTCAAATATTTGCATGTGGCATCCCCCACTTTTAATAGCTAATGATACTGTACTTAAGTATAGCACAAATCAAGTCCTGATTAACTTTCTTAACAGAAAAAAGTCTACCCAAGCGAGTAGACTTTGCTTTCTTTAATAGAACGTCATTTTTTTCTAGAAAGTTTCAGTTTTATTGAAAAAGTGCTGTCAAATCATTAAAGCCATTTTTAATTTTATACCAAAGCCATTCGAACATTTCATCGATTTCTTCAACTTGCCCTGTTACGACAGCAGTAGATGCCATGTAGTTCCCATTAATCACCGTAATATTGCCATCTACTTCTCCCTCTACGATAATGTCACCGTTTTTTACAACGATATCACCCTTTACAACCTCTCCAGCAGGTACAGTGACCGTTTGACCATCTACCACTAAGTTCGGCTGCTTCGTTACGGAGAATTGCTCGTCATTGGGGAAGCTTCCTAACAACGTCGCACTCATAAACAAGCAAAACACAGCTGCCGCCACAAGCACTGGATGATGACGGAACCAACGCTTTATGCCAACCCCACTTTTGCGCTTCGGTAAACGGCTCATTACTTGTTCCTCTAAACCAGGAGGGGCAGTAATATGTGCTGCACTCTTGATAAACGCAACCGTGTCACTTAATTCATGCATATGTTGTTGGCAATCTGGGCATGTTTGCAAATGTTGCTTTAAGTTCTTCTCATGCTCACGACTAATATCACCATCTAAATATTCGTGCATATAATCCACGAATTGTGATGCACACGTTTTCATGCGTATCGTCCTCCTACAATTTGTTTAACTGTTTTCTTAATGCTTCTCGGCCACGATGGATACGAGTTTTTACTGTTCCTAATGGCATATCTAAAATTTCACTAATCTCCTGCAACGACAACTCTTCAATGTATTTTAAAACGATGACCGAACGATATTTATCAGGTAATCGGCTGATTTCATATTGAATACGCTCTTGAAGCTCCATTTGCTCTACTACGTCTTCTGGTAATTGCTCATCAGCCGCAATCTGCGAGTACATATTTAACCCTTCCGTACCAGCAACCTCTGCATCTAAGTAATAATCGGGCTTCTTTTTACGTATGCGGTCAATGCAAAGATTCGTCGCAATTCGGTAAATCCACGTCGAAAATTTTCGTTTTTGATCATACGAATGAAGATTGATATAGGCACGTATAAATGCCTCCTGTGTAATATCCTCGGCTTCTTGTTTATTGCCTAGCATACGATAACACACTTGATACAGCTTGTGCTGGTAGAGGTTAACAATATCGGCATATGCGTTTTGATCACCTTTAAGCACTTGCTTTATTCTTTTATTCACTAACGCATCCATCTGTCTTTCCTCTCCACCTTTTCAGCTGTTCTATATATACGGTTGGAATGTTCAAAGGTTTCACTTTTTACGAAATATAAATTTTAAAATCGATTCTTTTATTATAACAAATATTCACTTCTTCCATTATATGTTTTTTCAATATTCATACTAAAGTTTCCCCAAATAACGAACCAATTAGTGCAACCGCCACATCTGCTGTTTTATTTCGTTCATCTAAAATGGGATTCACCTCTACAAATTCTGCCGATGTCAGCAGACTCGACTCCTGAATCATTTCCATTGCTAAATGACTTTCGCGATATGTAATCCCTCCTACAACAGGTGTCCCTACGCCTGGGGTATAAAGTGGATCTAGCGCATCTAAATCCAGCGATAAATGCAACCCATCAACTTGTTGTGCTTTAAAAAAACGCAGCGTCTCTTCCATAACATGTGTCATGCCTAAACGATCTATTTCATGCATTGTATACACTTTTATGCCCCGTTCTTTAATTAACACACGTTCCCCTTCATCTATGGATCTTCCGCCAATGATAATAATATTCTCTGCCTTAATTTTTACTTCGCTATGCAAAATTGATGTTAAGCGCTCATGCCCTAGCCCAATGCTCGTCGCAAGTGGCATACCATGAATATTACCTGACGGGGTTGTGTCTGGTGTATTTAAATCCGCATGTGCATCAAACCAAATAACCCCTAAGTTTTTGTAATGCATAGAAAGTCCCGCAAGCGTCCCAATGGCAATACTATGATCCCCACCTAATACAAGTGGTGTACGATTCCTTTTTACAACGGCATCTACTTTTTTAGCAAGCGCTGTACTCATACTTACAACCTCTTCTAAATTTAATAGTCGTTGATCGTGCTGCGCTACCTCATCTACATCAACTACCTGAATATTGCCCTCATCTGCAACATTATAGCCAAGTGTTTTCAATCGTTCCTGTAATCCCGCATAGCGAATCGCACTTGGTCCCATATCAACCCCACGTCGCTGCTGACCATAGTCACATGGCACCCCTATAATCGAAATTTTTTTGTTTTCCATCTTACGCATCCCCTAACATATCTTGATGTTCTAACTCCACTCTACTTAACTATGCTTAACTTGTTCTTTTCGTGTTTTCATCTGTTTTTCCCTTTTTTAAACGCAAAAAATCCTTTACTCAAAAAAATTAAGTAAAGGATTGTAATTTTTATATTTAAGTACACTTCTAAATGTTCAAAATAAAAGTGAGCCATGAAGGACTCGAACCTTCGACCCTCTGATTAAAAGTCAGATGCTCTACCAACTGAGCTAATGGCTCATAAAAAAATAAAAAATGGCTGGGGTACCTGGATTCGAACCAGGGCATGACGGAATCAAAATCCGTTGCCTTACCGCTTGGCTATACCCCAAACATTTTATAAATGGTGGAGGGGGACGGATTCGAACCGCCGAACCCTAAGGAGCGGATTTACAGTCCGCCGCGTTTAGCCACTTCGCTACCCCTCCGACATGTTATAACACATTGTTTGAAAATTAATGGTGGAGGATGACGGGCTCGAACCGCCGACCCCCTGCTTGTAAGGCAGGTGCTCTCCCAGCTGAGCTAATCCTCCATACTAACAAGTGTTACGCTTTATTTTTTTATGAAGCCTTAAATGGTGACCCGTACGGGATTCGAACCCGTGTTACCGCCGTGAAAGGGCGGTGTCTTAACCACTTGACCAACGGGCCGGATTGTAACATATTTGTTGCTCTCTTTAAGACAAGATTTATAATATCATTATTATCCTAAATACGCAATAGCTTTTTGAAATATTTTTTAAAATAGGCTTTATTTAAACTATTTAAGATTTAAAACGCAAAAAAATGGCTCCGAAGGCAGGACTCGAACCTGCGACCTGCCGGTTAACAGCCGGATGCTCTACCAACTGAGCTACTTCGGAACGCTTCTATTATGTACATTTTGTTGCTCTCTTTAGTACATTTCTTATTATAGCAACGTTTTTAATTAATACAAGCGGTTTTTTCAAAATAACCCCTCTATTTTTCTATTTATTTTAAATTGTTAAAATAATTGAGCATTTCCATGTTGTTTTAGCTGATTTTTTGTAAGACAAAATAAGAACCAGGTATCCAAAAAGCTATGTCCTTTTGAATACCCTGTTTCACACTCATTTAATGAAATTAACAATTTCTTCAATCAACCCGTTCGCTAATGGAAGTTCGGGGGTAGTATAGCTAGCGATATTTTCTTGATAATCCCCTTTGATATCCTTTAATACATGGTTCATTTGCTCAAAATAATGGACGGTTGCTTTTTTATTTCCTGCTGCTAATGCCTTTGCATCGGTTTCTGTAATTTGTATATCCTTTTTCCCCTGAATAATCAAAATAGGGACCGTTACTTTTTTAATTTCCTGTTGAGGGTCGTATTGAAGCCATGATCTCATATATGGCTGCACGGATGGTCTAAATAACGCCATTAGCTCATTTGAAACATTGGCTATCATTTCCCCTGCCTTTATTTTTTGGAGTGCTTCTTTGGATTCATTTAATAGATTCGGTGGTAAGCTTGCTGATAATTGCTCGAGTAAAATTTCATCTGCTGGACGACCCGCACCAGCTACTACTATTAATGAAGCAATTCCATCGTGTTGTGCGGCCAGCGTCATAATTAATGCCCCTTCACTATGACCAAGTAAATGAATCGAAGTAAAACGACTGTCTTGCTTCATATACGCGACAATTGATGAAACATCATTTATATAATGAGTAAAGGTTAAATTCGCTTCATTTGTCATCAACGCTGTATTTTCTCCAATACCTCGTTTGTCAAAACGCACCGAAGCTATACCCTGCGCTGCTAATTCTTCTGCAAGCATCTTTAAGCTATTATTCTTCCCGCTGCCAATTGTATTACCGTCTTTGTTTGTAGGTCCTGATCCGGCATGAATAATGACTAAATCGCCTGTAGGATTTTCTGGCATTTGCAACGCTACCTTGAGCTCACCGCCCTCTACCGGTACAGCTAGCTCTTCATATGTAACTTTTGCTTCCGTATAGGGCTTTAATAATAGTGGATACGCTTGACCCTTTTGTGTAAAAGTCGCATCGATTTGATTTTTGTCCAATATTCCTTCAATTTTTATCAATGAGCCAGCCAAATCAATTGTTATTTCTACTTTTTGCCCATCATACTTGACACTTTCAAACGGATAGTCACTCAAACGTTGTGCTGGAATTGAAAAATGACCGCCCTCTTGTTGCAAGCTTAAAATAATTTCAAGTGGCATCTGTGGATGTTCAATCAAGCCCTGCCATTTTCCTAATAGTGCCTCGTTCATGACAATCGCCTCCTGTTCCTGCTTGGATACCTCTTGTTGTTCCTCTGATTTTTCATTCGTACACGCTGTAAGTAACAATATCACCACTAAACTATAGATCATTTTACGCACGGATTAGCCCCCCTCTTAATAGTTTTACGGAAATAAGAGGAAAAAGTTTCAAAACCAAAAAAGCTGTAAACTTTTTTGTGTTTACAGCTCTTACGTTTATATTTTTATTCTTTTTCACAAATTAACCACATATTATTAGGATAAATTTCGAGAAACAAATTGTTCAAGTTTCGTATAATCAGTCACATTCCCATTACATGCAAGTACGTCATCACAAATATAGTTGCTATAAGAGGTGTAATGATCACCATTGCCTTTTACCGTCGCTGTAAATAAATGCACGGCACTATGTTGATTACAAATTGCACATACCCCTTTGTTTGATGTAGATGCCTCATATACGCCACGTAATGCTGTATAATCCCCTTCATTTTCTAGGACAATATACTGACGGTTTGTACCTTTATCAAGCCAAGAAAGATAACTTATCGTTTGCCAATCAATCAAATCCAACTTCGGTAATTTCAGCTTTTTATCCTTCTTAAAAAGCTTTTGAAGACTCTTATCAGAAATGGCTTTAAACGGGATTGTATACGCCTTTAAGCTATGGATAAACAGTTCTGCATTAAGATTGTCTTCTATATGTTCAACTTCTTTCAGAATCTCTTCATTAACTACACTTAGGTTTTCACGTAATTCTTCAATTGCTAGTCCTATTACTGTATTTATTATTTTCGTATCGTTTGATGATGATTTTGCACGAAGGATTTTCTTCACTTGCTTTTCGATTAATCGCACATCAGCAACAGTTAAAAATGGTGCTGTCATATTATTTTCCCCCAAATTTTAAATAGGATTTTATTTATAAAATTACATTTACTCATTCATAGTATTGTTTTTCTTTCATTACGTCAAAGGGGAATTGTTGAATAAATGGCGTCTCATCATAAGTTGAGGATGATATATAGTAGTATTGTTATAAAGTAATTGAGATTTTTGAGTATGGGCAACTATCTAAGTTAAACTTTAAAACAGGACACAAAGACGGTCGATTACCGCTAGTTCGTTTAGATTTTGGAAGCTCACAAATTTACGAACAGCCAGCTAAATTTTTGATGCGTTTGAAAAAACACATTATTAATTTTCAACCATCTCCATAAATCTTCATTTAAATATAGTTGTAGGGTGTAGGGCGGTAGAAACATCAATTGAAGTCAATTTTATGCGCCTTGATGTACTGCCCAACAGTCATTCGGATCCGCTGAATAATTTCAGTGATTGCAATATTATTCTTACTCGTGAGATGTAAAAAAACTGCTTGATAACGCTCAAGAGTCGCTTGTTGTTTGTTTGGTGCATGGCTAATTAAAGTTCTTGTAATTGTTCGCTACTGGGCATATAGATGCAATCTTTCGAAAAATGGTTTATATCCTTTACCGATTATTTTACACAAGTTGAAAAGTTTTGTTCAGTTTATTTTTCTTTAATCATTTCACAAATAATCTCTGGAAGTTTCAAATATATCATGCAAATTCATAAATGAAACCTAAAAATCGTCAATATTAGGATATGAGCCCATAAAAAAATCCAAATAACTGTGTATTTACTCACAATCATTTGAATTACGGTATCTATATGTATGTTCTTATTTATTCATAAATATAAAAAAGCCACTACTGACTGAATCAGCAGCGACTTTTTGAGCGAAGCGATGTTCTACTCTCACAGGGGGAAACCCCCAACTACCATCGACGCTAAAGAGCTTAACTTCTGTGTTCGGTATGGGAACAGGTGTGACCTCTTTGCCATCATCACTTCACTTATTGGTTTGAAAGAATTCATTCTTTCAAAACTGGATAAACGTTTCATTGATGTTCGTAAACATGTGGTTAAGTCCTCGACCGATTAGTATTCGTCAGCTACATGTGTCGCCACACTTCCACCTCGAACCTATCTACCTGATCGTCTTTCAGGGGTCTTACTTACTTGCGTAATGGGAAATCTCATCTTGAGGGGGGCTTCATGCTTAGATGCTTTCAGCACTTATCCCGTCCACACATAGCTACCCAGCGATGCCTTTGGCAAGACAACTGGTACACCAGCGGTGTGTCCATCCCGGTCCTCTCGTACTAAGGACAGCTCCTCTCAAATTTCCTACGCCCACGACGGATAGGGACCGAACTGTCTCACGACGTTCTGAACCCAGCTCGCGTACCGCTTTAATGGGCGAACAGCCCAACCCTTGGGACCGACTACAGCCCCAGGATGCGATGAGCCGACATCGAGGTGCCAAACCTCCCCGTCGATGTGGACTCTTGGGGGAGATAAGCCTGTTATCCCCGGGGTAGCTTTTATCCGTTGAGCGATGGCCCTTCCATGCGGAACCACCGGATCACTAAGCCCGTCTTTCGACCCTGCTCGACTTGTAGGTCTCGCAGTCAAGCTCCCTTATGCCTTTACACTCTGCGAATGATTTCCAACCATTCTGAGGGAACCTTTGGGCGCCTCCGTTACCTTTTAGGAGGCGACCGCCCCAGTCAAACTGTCCGCCTGACACTGTCTCCTACCCCGCTAAGGGGCATGGGTTAGAAGTTCAATACAACCAGGGTAGTATCCCACCGACGCCTCCTTCGAAGCTGGCGCTCCGAGATCTCTGGCTCCTACCTATCCTGTACAAGTTGTACCAAAATTCAATATCAAGCTACAGTAAAGCTCCACGGGGTCTTTCCGTCCTGTCGCGGGTAACCTGCATCTTCACAGGTACTATAATTTCACCGAGTCTCTCGTTGAGACAGTGCCCAGATCGTTACGCCTTTCGTGCGGGTCGGAACTTACCCGACAAGGAATTTCGCTACCTTAGGACCGTTATAGTTACGGCCGCCGTTTACTGGGGCTTCAATTCGCAGCTTCGCTTGCGCTAACCACTCCTCTTAACCTTCCAGCACCGGGCAGGCGTCAGCCCCTATACGTCACCTTACGGTTTTGCAGAGACCTGTGTTTTTGCTAAACAGTCGCCTGGGCCTATTCACTGCGGCTCTCGTGCGCTTGCACGCTCAAGAGCACCCCTTCTCCCGAAGTTACGGGGTCATTTTGCCGAGTTCCTTAACGAGAGTTCTCTCGCACACCTTAGGATTCTCTCCTCGACTACCTGTGTCGGTTTGCGGTACGGGTACCTCCCACCTCGATAGAGGCTTTTCTTGGCAGTGTGAGATCAGGAACTTCCTCCATACGGAGTCGTCATCACAGCTCAATGTTACAGTACGCGGATTTGCCTACGCACACACCTTACTGCTTGAACAGAGACAACCAACGCTCTGCTTACCCTACCCTACTGCGTCCCCCCATTTCTCAAACGGTGGGGAGGTAGTACAGGAATATCAACCTGTTGTCCATCGCCTACGCCTATCGGCCTCGGCTTAGGTCCCGACTAACCCTGAGCGGACGAGCCTTCCTCAGGAAACCTTAGTCATACGGTGCATGGGATTCTCACCCATGTTTCGCTACTCATACCGGCATTCTCACTTCTAAGCGCTCCACCAGTCCTTCCGGTCTGACTTCAACGCCCTTAGAACGCTCTCCTACCACGCATACCAACGGTATGCATCCACAGCTTCGGTGAATCGTTTAGCCCCGATACATTTTCGGCGCAGCGTCACTCGACCAGTGAGCTATTACGCACTCTTTAAATGATGGCTGCTTCTAAGCCAACATCCTGGTTGTCTAAGCAACGCCACATCCTTTTCCACTTAACGATTACTTTGGGACCTTAGCTGGTGGTCTGGGCTGTTTCCCTCTTGACTACGGATCTTATCACTCGCAGTCTGACTCCCGTGTATAAATATCCGGCATTCGGAGTTTGTCTGAATTCGGTAAAGCGAGATGCCCCCCTAGTCCAAACAGTGCTCTACCTCCGGTATTCTTCATCACGAGGCTAGCCCTAAAGCTATTTCGGAGAGAACCAGCTATCTCCAAGTTCGATTGGAATTTCTCCGCTACCCACACCTCATCCCCGCACTTTTCAACGTACGTGGGTTCGGACCTCCAGTAAGTGTTACCTCACCTTCATCCTGGACATGGGTAGATCACCTGGTTTCGGGTCTACGACTACATACTAATTCGCCCTATTCAGACTCGCTTTCGCTGCGGCTCCGTCTTCTCAACTTAACCTCGCACGTAATCGTAACTCGCCGGTTCATTCTACAAAAGGCACGCTATCACCCATTAACGGGCTCTAACTACTTGTAGGCACACGGTTTCAGGTTCTATTTCACTCCCCTTCCGGGGTGCTTTTCACCTTTCCCTCACGGTACTGGTTCACTATCGGTCACTAGGTAGTATTTAGCCTTGGGAGATGGTCCTCCCGGATTCCGACGGAATTTCACGTGTTCCGCCGTACTCAGGATCCACTCTGGAGGGAATGACTTTTTGGCTACAGGGCTGTTACCTTCTCTTGCGGACCTTTCCAAGTCGCTTCGCCTAAATCATTCTTTTGTAACTCCGTATAGAGTGTCCTACAACCCCAAAGAGCAAGCTCTTTGGTTTGGGCTCTTCCCGTTTCGCTCGCCGCTACTCAGGGAATCGAATTTTCTTTCTGTTCCTGCAGGTACTTAGATGTTTCAGTTCCCTGCGTCTGTCCTCATCACGCTATGTATTCACGTGTAGATACTATCCGATTAAAGATAGTGGGTTCCCCCATTCGGAAATCCCCGGATCAAAGCTTACTTACAGCTCCCCGAGGCATATCGGTGTTAGTGCCGTCCTTCATCGACTCCTAGTGCCAAGGCATCCACCGTGCGCCCTTATTAACTTAACCAAAAGTTAAACTTACTTAAAAAGTAAGATTTTAAGGATATTGCACGATCAATTTCTTGATCTATGTTTGTTTATTACTTATCAATGTCGTTTTATCCAGTTTTCAAAGAACGAAGTTTTGAAGTATTTCATTCAACTAAGAATGAACCTTCAAAACTGAACAGCAAACGTTAATGAGCCCCTTCTCCAAGAGAAGGTTTCCGAATATATCCTTAGAAAGGAGGTGATCCAGCCGCACCTTCCGATACGGCTACCTTGTTACGACTTCACCCCAATCATCTATCCCACCTTCGGCGGCTGGCTCCAAAAGGTTACCTCACCGACTTCGGGTGTTACAAACTCTCGTGGTGTGACGGGCGGTGTGTACAAGGCCCGGGAACGTATTCACCGCGGCATGCTGATCCGCGATTACTAGCGATTCCGGCTTCATGTAGGCGAGTTGCAGCCTACAATCCGAACTGAGAACGGTTTTATCGGATTAGCTCCCCCTCGCGGGTTGGCAACCGTTTGTACCGTCCATTGTAGCACGTGTGTAGCCCAGGTCATAAGGGGCATGATGATTTGACGTCATCCCCACCTTCCTCCGGTTTATCACCGGCAGTCTCCTTAGAGTGCCCAACTAAATGATGGCAACTAAGAACAAGGGTTGCGCTCGTTGCGGGACTTAACCCAACATCTCACGACACGAGCTGACGACAACCATGCACCACCTGTCACCGTTGTCCCCGAAGGGAAAACTGTATCTCTACAGTGGTCAATGGGATGTCAAGACCTGGTAAGGTTCTTCGCGTTGCTTCGAATTAAACCACATGCTCCACCGCTTGTGCGGGCCCCCGTCAATTCCTTTGAGTTTCAGTCTTGCGACCGTACTCCCCAGGCGGAGTGCTTAATGCGTTAGCTGCAGCACTGAGGGGCGGAAACCCCCCAACACTTAGCACTCATCGTTTACGGCGTGGACTACCAGGGTATCTAATCCTGTTTGCTCCCCACGCTTTCGCGCCTCAGTGTCAGTTACAGACCAGACAGTCGCCTTCGCCACTGGTGTTCCTCCAAATCTCTACGCATTTCACCGCTACACTTGGAATTCCACTATCCTCTTCTGCACTCAAGTTCCCCAGTTTCCAATGACCCTCCCCGGTTGAGCCGGGGGCTTTCACATCAGACTTAAGGAACCACCTGCGCGCGCTTTACGCCCAATAATTCCGGACAACGCTTGCCACCTACGTATTACCGCGGCTGCTGGCACGTAGTTAGCCGTGGCTTTCTAACAAGGTACCGTCAAGGTAGCGCCAGTTACTACGCTACTTGTTCTTCCCTTGCAACAGAGTTTTACGAACCGAAATCCTTCTTCACTCACGCGGCGTTGCTCCATCAGACTTTCGTCCATTGTGGAAGATTCCCTACTGCTGCCTCCCGTAGGAGTCTGGGCCGTGTCTCAGTCCCAGTGTGGCCGATCACCCTCTCAGGTCGGCTACGCATCGTTGCCTTGGTGAGCCGTTACCTCACCAACTAGCTAATGCGCCGCGGGTCCATCCTATAGTGATAGCAAAACCATCTTTCAACTTTAAACCATGTGGTTCAAAGTATTATCCGGTATTAGCTCCGGTTTCCCGAAGTTATCCCAGTCTATAGGGCAGGTTACCCACGTGTTACTCACCCGTCCGCCGCTAAATCATAGAGAAGCAAGCTTCTCTATTCATTCGCTCGACTTGCATGTATTAGGCACGCCGCCAGCGTTCGTCCTGAGCCAGGATCAAACTCTCCATAAAAGTAGTTTGAAAGCTCATTTGCTTTGCTAGCGATTCTAACTATTAGGTTAGAAATCATTTTTGCTTCATTTAAGAAGCTGTATTCATTAACGTTGCTTGTTCAGTTTTCAAGGTTCATGTTATTTCGTTTGTCGCGTCATCTCTTGGCGACTCACTTATAGTAACATCGTATTGTTATATTCGTCAACACTTTTTCATAAGTTTTTTATATAAATACGTTTCAGACTCATAGAAAGAGGGTATTCTAACATGTTTAAAGTATTGGTATCAATGGCTTTATGCTTAATTATTGTTTTCTTTTATTTCGATGAAAAAAATAGTATTTTACCTGTATTTCAATTAACAGAGGCACCAGCAGTGATTACTAAAGGTCAGTATGGCGCTAGTTTAATTGTTGAAGTTAGTTATACTCATGAGGGTTTTGAAGAATGGGTCGCTTCCTTATCTAAACCTTACCCACTTTTTTTGCTAGATACAGATTGGGTACTACGGAGTCCAGAACAAGTAAAACTACTAATCGAACGAAATATTCCACTAGGCTTGCTAGGTTCTATGAGTAGTGATTATGAAGAAAAGGACTCTCTATTAGATAGCCAACTTTCAATTTTTAAACGGGACTTTCAGCGTTTGCCGCTTTGGTTTGCCACACGGGATTATACAGTTAGTGAAACAATGCAGCAATCCTTATATAAAAATGGTATCAACATAGTAGCACCTACTTATTCCTTCGCGAAACCAAATACTACTATAGTAGATGGTGATTTTATTAGTATCCCTTTGCATCGCGATCAAACTGTTTCTTTTCAGGAACTTCAACAATATATAAAAGCCTATCCATTTATACCAATTGAACAAAATCTATTAGGATATGATATTGCAACGAAGCGCTTTCCATGAAAAAAGGGAATGTCCTAGAATCAGCTCTCGGACATTCCCTTTTCTATGCTTTAGTTGCGCTTGTTACTTCTTTTCTTGCTTTACGGCGCTCTTCTAATTTTTTTCGATCTCGCTCAGATTGCGCATTGTATTTTGGCAACATCAAAATCTGGAATGCATTAACCGCTACTAATGGGAATAATAATAAAGCTACATAAACATCAATATTACCTTGGCGTCCCATTAACGCAATAATCCACTCCAACGACGTCACAACAATCATAAAGAAGATTGTTGAAATAAGAACATGTGGTTTTTGAGTCATTTTTACTTTTTTGATCGCCGTCAAAATGGCTACGCCTACTAATACGACAAGCAACGTACCATAAATAACCCAATCAAGCGTCGTTTCTGCACCTGGAGCAAAACGGAATAATACAATATCTACCAATACAACGATTATTAGCACTACCTGTACCCAGTTCCATAAAGTTAAAGTTCTAAAAATATTAACTCCCACTTGATGCAAAGTTAAATAGGCAAAGAAGCCAGCCTGTGCCATCACACTCATTGTAAATCCTAAAATAATATTCCAAATAACTGCCGCCAAAAATTCACCAATCTCACCGTTCGTTAAATATGGTTGGTAAAAGTCCCAACGAATAATTAATGAGGCTACTGCATTAACTAAGCCACCAATTAATAACGCCCAAAAAGCGAATTTACCCCAGTTTCGTATCGTCACGAACATCCCCCCATTTTTTTAATATCCTTGTATATTTTAGCAACACCATCATAAAAAAGCGACCTCGCATAAAGCTTCTTACATAAATTTTATAAAATTGTGAACAATAAATGAAAGCACTTCTTATCATTAAGCTTTGTTATTACTATGGAGAAAGGACGGAATTTTGATGCGACGTATTTTCGTTTTGCTGTTACTTGCACTGTCACTCGTCGGCTGTAGTGATGCGAAATCAACAACACTTTCCTATGAAGAAGTCAAAAAAATTATGGTCGATGCCGTGCAAACAGAAGATGGTAAAAAAGCGATTCGCCAGCTGTTTGAAGATAAAAGCTTTCGCGAGCTCCTCATCCTAAATACCGAAGAAGTCAAAAAAGCGACGGAAGAAGCATTACTTTCAAAAGAAGCAATGGATTTTTGGATAGCAACATTTGAAGACCCTAAATTTAAAGAAGCATTCGCCAAAAGTATGCAAAAGCAGCAAGAGGATTTAATGAAAGGTTTATTAAATGATGCCTCTTATCAAGAGGATTTAACCGCCTTTTTCGGTCAACCTGATATGCAAAAACAGCTCGAGAGCATTCTAAAGGGGGCTGTTATGCGAAAAGAACTTGAAAAAGTAGTTATGGAAACAATCGAAAACCCACTCTTACAAACGAAATGGCAGGAGCTCATTAAGAAAAGTGGCGAAGAGGGTAGTGACTCGAAGACCAAAAAAGAAGAATCCGGTGCAAAAAAAGAAAAAGAGGCGTCTTCGCAGTGAAGAGCCTCTTTTTGATGCCATTATTTCGCTAGTGCATCTATAATGCCTTGCGCGATTTGTAAATAAATTTTTCCAGTAGGATGATCTGCCGCATAGATAGATGGCGCAAAATCTTCCTCTGTCCAATCTGGCTGGCCAAGTGGAATTTGACCAAGTAGTGTTGTACGCAATTCGTCAGCAAGTTTTGGGCCACCGCCTTGACCGAATACGAACTCTTTTTCTCCAGCTTTGTTTTCATACCAAGCCATGTTTTCAATAACACCTAAAATATCATGGTTTGTTTGTAAGGCCATTGCCCCAGCACGTGCTGCTACAAATGCAGCTGTTGGGTGTGGCGTTGTAACAACGATTTCTTTTGAGGCTGGTAGCATTTGATGAATATCCAGTGCTACATCACCTGTACCTGGTGGTAAGTCTAATAGTAAGTAGTCTAAATCGCCCCACTCTACATCGCGGAAGAACTGATCTAATACTTTACCTAACATTGGGCCGCGCCATACGATTGGTGCATTATTTTCTACAAAGAAGCCCATCGAAATCACTTTTACCCCTAAACGCTCTACCGGATAAATGCGATCGTCTTTTACTACGGGCATTTCCGTAACACCCATCATATCTGGCACAGAGAAGCCATAAATATCGGCGTCGATTAAGCCTACTTTTTTGCCTAAGCGCGCTAAAGCTACCGCCATATTAACCGATACCGTTGATTTCCCTACGCCACCTTTACCTGATGCAATCGATATAAATTGCACGCTTGATAATGGTGATAAAATATCTTGTGCCTCCGCTTCTGTTGCTTGTCCGCGGAACGCTTGTAATACTTCTTGAGATAATTCTTCAAAACGAATGCCTACTGAAGCCGCGCCATTCTCTTTTAGCACTTCCACAATTTTCATTTGAAGTTGCATTTGTTCAGGCGTATTTGTTTTTGCAATCGCAATACGAACGCTGACATGCCCTTTTTCTGCTTTAATTGAAACGTTTGTTACACCTTTTGTTTCTGCCAATGATTTATGTAAAAACGGGTCTTGTAATTCGCCTAATAGGTCTCGGACTTGTTGCTCGTTTAACATATCAAACACTCCCCCTAGAATGAATTTTCCATAGTTAGTATATCATAATCGCTTCGTATTGTTATTACATGTTGCCTAGTCGAATGATGCGTGTACGTAATTTTCGATGCCGCGCGCAATTGCAAATGCCATTTTGTCTTGGTAACTCTCACTTGCAAGTAAGTTTCGTTCCTCTTCATTGCTTAAAAAGCCTGTCTCCACTAATACAGCGGGAACTTCTGCCTTTTTCAATAAATAGACTTGCTTAATCGATAATGCCTCGCGTGTCGTGTTTTCTAACGTTTCGCGAATCGTTTGTTGAATGGACTTCGCTAAATGCTCACTGTTTGCATGGCCTTCCTTATGATAAAACACCTGTGCCCCACGCCACTTACTATTTGGAATCGCATTGGCATGAATCGTAATAAACATATCCGGCTCATGCTGCTTGACTAACGCCTCGCGCAAGAAAATATCCTGCTTTTTGCGCTCACGATTTGTTGGGAAATTTTCGCTTGGTGCATGCTCACTTAATACATCCCCATCTTTCGAGCGTGTTAAAATTACTTCAGCCCCCAACCGTGTCAGCTGTCGCGCTACCTTTTTGGTAATCGCTAGCGTAATTTCCTTTTCAATTATTTCCCCATTCGATGCCCCACCATCTAAGCCTCCATGCCCTGCATCAAGCACAATTTTCATACCACCTAATGGCTCAGGCAAAAAAAACCGTTTATCCGATGCGCTCGTTTCATAAACAACGACCATCATGGAGCAAAACATGACAAACATTAGTGCAAGCCAACGCCTCAAAAAAACCACCGCCCTTTTTGCCTACTATACGCAAAAGGGCAGTAGAATATTCAAATGGATTTAATTCGCCACAAGTTGTTGCTGCAGTGATGCGTAAAATCCATGCGCCTGCATTAAAGTTTCATGATTACCTTGCTCCAAAATTTGCCCATCTTTAATGACTAAAATTTGATCGGCGTTTTCAATTGTTTTTAGACGATGTGCAATGACGAAGCTTGTCCGTCCTTGCATTAAATTAGTCAGGCCTTTTTGAATATGCACCTCTGTCATTGTATCAACACTCGACGTCGCTTCATCTAAAATTAAAATATCCGGGTCTTCTAAAATCGCTCGTGCAATGGCGATTAATTGACGCTGCCCCTGACTTAAATTCAAGCCACCACTCGTCAATACGGTATCATACTGCTCTGGTAAATATTTAATGAAATTATGTGCGTAGGCCATTTTCGCTGCTTCCTCTACCTCCGCATCCGTTGCACCAAGCTTGCCAAATCGGATATTTTCACGCACCGTCCCTGAAAATAAATACGTGTCTTGCAGAACAACCCCTACATGGTCACGCACATTGCTCATTTTATAATTGGTAATCGACTCACCGTCTAATAAGATTCGCCCTCCCGTCGCATCGTAAAAACGAATCAGTAGCTGAATAATGGTGGTCTTCCCAGAACCTGTTGGACCGACAATGGCAATCGTTTCCCCAGCCCTTGCCGTAAAATTAATGCCCTTTAGCACTGGCTTGTCCGGTTCATAACCAAACTGGACTTGCTCGAACACGACATCACCATTTAAGGTTGCCTTTTCTTTCGCATTCGGGCTATCCGCCACTTCCTGAGCCTCATCTAAAATTTCAAACACACGCTCGGAACCAGCAATAGCTGACTGAAACGTATTGAGTAAATTCGATAATTGATTAATCGGACGGAAAAATTGGCGTGTATACGTTACAAATGACGCAATCACACCGATCGACAAACCACTGGCGACAGCCATAATTGCCCCTGTACCGATAACTAAGCTTAGACCTAAGTTGTTCATAAAATTATTGATCGGTCCCATGAAGCCCGAAATAATATCCGCACGCATTGCAGAACCGCGTAGCTTTTCATTTGCTATTTTAAATTCAGCTAATGTTGCGGTTTCTTTACCAAACAGTGTAATAATATCCGCATTGGATATCGTTTCTTCAATATAGCCGTTCAAATTTCCTAAATCACGCTGACGTTCCTTATAGTTCACACTGCTGCGCTTAATAATTTGCTTCGTTGCCCAGACGATGATTGGAATAATCGTTAACGTCACGAGTGCCAGTCGCCAATCTAAATAAAACAGTGCAAAGGCCGTCCCAATAATCGTTAAAAAACTCGATACGATTTGAATCACACTTTGCGACAATGCCGCGTTTAGATTTTCCACATCATTGGTCATCCGGCTCATTAAATCGCCCTGCTGCTTGCGATCAAAAAACGACAGCGGCAATGCTTGATATTGTTCAAATAGCTGCTGACGTAAGCGGCGAATCGTTTTTTGCGACACACGGATCATTACAATTTGCTGTGTCCAACTTAAAAAAGATGATGCTGTATAAACACCCGCTAAAATTAGCGCCATTCGAATAGCACCTGACACATCGAGCTTCACGATGTGGTTGTCAATCGTTTGCCCAATCATATACGGGCCGACTAAACTTAGTAGCGTACTCATTATGACAAATACAACAACACTCATTAATTCAACACGCTGAATACGCAAATAACCCCAAATGCGTCGTAATGTTTGCTTTTGATTTTTCGGTTTGACAATCGGGCCTGTTAAACGCCCCTGTCTAGCCATTGGTGACGGTGGTCCGCCTTGCTGCCTATTCACCTACAGTCACCCCTTTTTCCGCCTGCGTTTTCGCCATTTCTTGATATAATGCGCTTGTTTCCAACAGCCCCTCATGCGTGCCCTGTGCAATAATTTCTCCATCATCCATCACGAAAATTTGATTGGCATGACGAATCGATGAAATTTTTGACGAAACAATAAATTTCGTAGCTGTAGCAAATTGGGTGGCAATGGCTTTTTGAATCGCTTTCTCAGACATACTATCAACCGCGCTCGTAACATCATCTAATATTAATAGTTGTGGTTGGCGAATGAAGGCGCGTGCCATCGCAAGACGCTGCTTTTGACCTCCCGATAAATTCGTTGCCCCCTGTGTTAGCTCATGTTCGAAATGAGCGGGCAATTTATCGACAAATTCCTGCGCATTGGCTGCTGCTAATGCCTCTACTAGTTCTTGATCCGTTGCTTCCGTTTTACCGTAACGCAAATTATTCGCAATTGTTTTGGAAAACAGTGTGGCCTTTTGCGGTGCATAGCCAATTGCTGCACGTAAGTCCTGTAAATCATAGTCTTTAATTGGTCTACCATCTATTTTGACAATGCCTTGATCGACATCAAAAAGTCTCGGTAACATTTTTACTAAGGTGGACTTCCCACTACCTGTCATGCCGATAATGCCAACTGTTTCACCAGCATTCACATGGAAGCTCACATTTTTTAATACGGCCTCAGTTCCGTTTACATATGAAAAATGCACGTTTTCAAATGTGACACTCCCTTGAATCGGATGCTTGGCCACATTTTTAGGATTCGTTAGCTCTGTTTGTTCTTCAATCACTTCAACAATACGCTCGGCACTTGGAATCGCGCGCGCTAATTGAATAAGGACATTGGATGAGCTCATTAAGCCGTTCATCACCATCATTAAATAGTTGATGAACGCTAAGATTACACCGACTTGAAGCGTATTATTATCGACCTTAATCGCCCCTAACCACAGTGCAGCGACAATTCCTAAGTTGACGACAAACATTGTAAGTGGTCCTAATACCCCAATAATTTGGTCGGCCATCATGCTACGCTTCATCAGTTCTGTATTAACATCTGTAAATTGCTCGATTTGGTGGCCTTTGCGATTATACGCTTTAATTACACGAATACCAGCTAAATTTTCCTGCACCTTCGTATTGACTTGATCCACGACCTTTTGCACTTTATAGAACAACTTGCCTGAAAGTGCTGTAAAGTAATACATGAAAAATGCTAATATGGGCACAACGACTAGTAAAATCGGGAATAGCTCACGCGCTGTAATAAAAACAATAACAATTGCCCCGATAAACATCATTGGACCGCGCACGAAAATTTTCAGCAGCATTGTTAACGCACGCTGAAGCATTTCAATATCACTCGTTAAATTGGTTACTAGCTTACCAAGCGTAAACTGATCCTTACTTTTATTCGAGAAATAAGTAATCGTTTCATATAAATCCTGACGTAAATCGGTTGAAAAGTTGACAGCTGTGCGAGATGCATAAATCGAGCATCCAACACCCCCAATCAATCCAATCAATGACGTAACTAACATCAGACCAAACATTTTGACGATATACGCCGTATCACTTTTTGCAATCCCATCATCAATAATATGCTGTAAAATGGTTGGCTGTAATAAATCCATCCCCACCTCAATTAGCATCATCACTGGTGCGATAATCGCAAAAAGAATATACGGCTTTACGTATTTCGCTAACTTCCAAACGGCCCGCATAAAATTCGTTCACTTCCTTCCTATCAATAACCTTGCATGCCAATATAGGACACTACGAAATGACATATAAAGTTTAATCCTCCTGTTGCGCCTGTTCTAAAATTTCATTGAGCTGAAATAACTCGATAAAATCATTCATAATGGATTCTGTAGCCTTTAACTCGCCCGCAATTACAGGATGAATCGACTGTAATTCCGGTGCCTCCAACTGCTTTTTTAATGTATCTCTTCTTGTTTCCAACTGACGATAAAACGCTAACGCCCGCCCACGACGAAATGTTTGCGCTCCTTTTTGACGTGGCGAGCACTCTCCATCACCATGGCGTCCTCTTCCCTCTGGTCGCATCTCGTTTCACCTCATCTTTACAATTGATTTTTGAATACAATTGTATACAAATGTACTCGATTTTGCTAGCACTATTTACAGGCATGCGAGAATTTCCCCTTATACCATTTCCACTTACAATATTTTGGTATATAGTAGAAGAAACCGAGATATTGGACCAATTATTTGTCAATCAAGTGATTCTAATAGAAGGAGTGAATAAGATGAACCCGAAATTAAAGGTCATTGTGGATTCAATTGATTTTTATCAAGCGACCTATCCTGAAGATGCTTGCGTTTTGATTTTTGATACAGAAAAAGTCATTGGCTACAAACGGGGAAAACAAGTCGATTTAAAAATTACGCTTGGCGAAACGGTGGAGCAGCATCGAAATACAACAAGTGTACGTGCGATGAAAAGTGGCAAATTTTTGCGCGAAGAACGTAGCGCTGAAGGTTTCGGCTTCCCTTATATTGCCTCATCTGTACCAGTCATTGATCATGGCCAAGTTGTCGGGGTTGTAACAGGTGTTATCTCAAACTTCCGCGTCAGCAATATGCGCATCGTGGCCGAGGAACTTTCAGGTGCTGTCCAAGAAATGTCAGCCACTACTGAACAGCTTGCACATGCCAGTTCGGATGTTTCTAATCGTATTGAGGAGCTATCGCAATATGCCGAGCTGATGAATGGCAATATCCAACAAATTAACGCCATTGTAAATGCAGTAAAAGATATCGCCATGCATTCAAAAATTTTAGGCTTGAACGCTTCCATCGAGGCCGCTCGCTCTGGTGAACATGGGAAAGGTTTTGCTGTTGTCGCTAACGAGATTCAAAAAATGGCCCAAAACAGTACCGATAGCGCCAATAACATCGCCAAACAGCTTGTGGATATTACAAATTCCATCGAACATATAAATGCTTATACGAAACAAATATCAGCATTCACGGAAGAATACACAGCAAGCATGCACGAAATGAGTAGCGGCTACATAAGTATCAATCAAATCGGACAAAAGCTACTCGACCTTGGCGAAATTAAGCAATAATATTTTTACATTTCATGAAAGCACTTTCACAATGGAAGGTGCTTTTTTTGCGTCTCCTACTAAAAACCGCTAGGATAAATGTAATTCATTTTTTTAAAGGAGCTTTCAATGAAAAAAGTTACAAGTGACGTCCTACAATTCAAAGGCTCACATTATGATTTTGGCGTTTATCAAGGAGCACTATTAAAACAATCACCGCTTTTAAAAAACAGAGAAACTATGTATAAACGATTCATCCAAAAATTCACCGTGGATGCACCACAGATTAAACACTTATTGAATACATATGCACCGCACCTGACAGATGAAATTGAGGGGCTTGCCTATGCATTAGACCTTTCCGAAACAGAAGCATTGCTCCATTTTGCCGGCTACTATGCCAATAGTAAGAGTGGCTGCTCGATTACGACAAACTCGCACTACATGATTCGTAATTACGATAATGCGCCTAACTCTTACGATGGGCGCTTCGTATTCTTTGCTCCAACCGATTCGGGCTTTGCATCGATGGGTCCCACAATGCAGGTCACGGGAAGAATGGACGGACTAAACGAAAAGGGACTCGCAATTGGCTATAATTTCGTCAATTCCAAAAACAATGGAGATGGCTTTGTTTGTAATATGATTGGTCGTATGCTTCTTGAACGCTGTGCGTCTGTAGATGATGCTATCGAGCTACTACATGACATTCCACATAAGCATTCCTTTAACTATGTATTATTGGATGCAGCTGGAAACGCCAAAATTGTTGAGGCATCCCCACGTCATATTGCCGTACGTGAACATACTGCTTGTACCAATCATTTCACCATTTTACTCGAAGAAAACCGCTATCGTATGGAGGATTCACTTGCACGTGAACAAGTCATTTCAGATGCACAACAAAATGAGCTAACAGTGCAGGAAGCCTTTACGTTAATGAACGGCATTGACCGCGGTGTATTCGCAACAAAGTACGGCGCTTGGGACGGTACGCTTCATACAGCTGGTGATTTACCAAGTGAGCGCAAGGCTATTTTTGCGCTTGGTGGTGATGCTTTGCCTGTACTGTTTGATTTAGATGCATGGCTTGAAGGAGAGCGCTTATTGATTACGAGGCTAAATGGTGTGCTCGATGCTAAAGAGGGCTTTGCGAATCAATGACACTAAAAAACCCTTTCTCGAATAAACGAGAAAGGGTTTTGCCATTTCGCAAAATAGTAATCGTAAAGATTATCGTTTTGAGAACTGAGGTGCACGACGAGCGCCGCGTAAACCTGGTTTTTTACGTTCTTTCATGCGAGAATCACGAGTTAATAGACCTGCAGCTTTTAAAGCTGAACGGAAGTCTGGGTCAACTTGTAATAATGCACGAGCGATACCGTGACGAATTGCTCCAGCTTGACCTGTGAATCCACCACCGTTTACGTTAACGTGAACGTCATAAGAACCTTTAGTTTCAGTTGCTTCTAATGGTTGGTTGATGATTAAGTGTAAAGTTTCGTATGGTAGGTAATCTGCAACATCACGGTTGTTGATTACTACTTTACCTTCGCCTGGTACTAAACGTACGCGAGCAGTTGAGCTTTTACGGCGACCTGTGCCGATGTATTGTACTTGTGCCAAAGTTATTTCCTCCTATTATAATTTATTTATTAACCACGTAGCTCGTAAGCTTCTGGTTTTTGTGCAGCATGTGGATGCTCAGAACCAGTGTAAACGTTCAGTTTAGAGAACATTTGACGACCTAAAGAGTTCTTTGGAAGCATACCTTTGATTGCTAATTCTAACATTTGAGTTGGGTACTTTTCTTTCATTTCTCCAGCTGTACGTTGTTTTAAACCACCAGAGAATTGAGTGTGACGGTAGTAAATTTTCTTTTGTAATTTGTTACCTGTTAACTCAATTTTGTCAGCGTTGATGATGATTACGTGATCACCTGTGTCAACGTTTGGTGTGAAAGTTGGTTTATGTTTACCGCGTAAGATAGCAGCTACTTCAGAAGCTAAACGACCTAATGTTTGGCCTTCTGCGTCAACTACTAACCATTTACGTTCTACTTCTTGACCTTTAGCCATGAAAGTTGTGCGCATGTTTGTATCCTCCTAATCGATATAAAATTACCGTTATTTTTCATTATATACACTTATAAGTTTTCGGGGCTTATTTTGTGGTGGTAATGAAAATACCATACATCATCATATAATAATCGTATTGATAAGTCAAGATATTTAATTGAACACCTGGAGAGGTTGTTAATACCTTTTGTAATGCCATTTTCACTCGTTTTTTAAAATAAAAACACCATTTCCCGAAAAATTTTTTTATTTATTCATAAAAAACTTGTTCTAAATATAAGCCATGTGCAGGCGCTGTTTTACCAGCATTTGCACGATCCAGTGAAGCAATGGCCTGTGCAACAGAACCCACCTCACGACGCCCTGTGCCAACTTCCCATAACGTGCCTGCAATAATGCGGACCATATTGTATAAGAAGCCTGTACCTGAGATTGCCATATGCAATTCCTCGCCGTGCCAACTAAGCTCTAATCCATGCACCGTACGCACCTTATCAACGACACTTGTATTCGCCGCACAAAAGCAGCTAAAATCATGTGTCCCAATAATCGCAGCAGCCGCTTGTTGCATCGCTTCTACATCCGGCTTCATACCATTTGTCTCAACTGCGTAATGGCGACGAAATGGGCTTTGTACTGCGCTACAATCCCAAATATATCGATAGCGCTTGCCTGACACATCATAGCGCGCATGAAAGTCATCTGCCACTTGTGCCATTGCTACTACACGAATATCGCGTGGGAGTTGTACATTTAATGCCTTCTGATACTTTTCAATAGGAATCTGAAGTGATGTATCAAAATGAATGACTTGCCCTGTCGCATGTACGCGTGCATCGGTACGACCACTTGCCGTAATTTTTACCATAGCACCCTTATGCATCTTAGCTAATACCTTTTCAATTTCAAGCTGAACCGTACGCTCGCCTGGCTGCACTTGATAGCCAGCAAACTGCGTACCATCATAGCTAATCGTTGCTCTTAATCTCATCATGATTCTCCTAGCTACGCAGCATAAATAGGATAATGGCCACGATTACAAGTAGTGCTAAGTTAATTGTATCTCTAGCCATCCATTTAAGCTGACGGTATTTCGTACGCCCCTCTCCACCACGATAGCCACGTACTTCCATCGCTGTTGCTAAATCCTCCGCACGCTTAAACGCACTAACAAATAGCGGTACTAACAGTGGCACAACCGCCTTTAAACGATCCTTGATTGGTCCGGCACTTAAATCCGAGCCACGTGCCATCTGTGCCTTCATAATTTTAGCTGTCTCGTCCATCAATGTAGGAATAAAGCGCAATGAAATCGACATCATCAACGCCAGCTCATGCACCGGTAGCTTGAAGCGTTTAAATGGATTTAACAATGTTTCTAGACCGTCTGTTATCGAAATAGGTGACGTTGTTAATGTTAAAATCGATGTCATAAACACGAGCATTAAGAACCGTAACGAAATGAACACCCCTTGACGCAAGCCACCTTCATAAATTTTCATAAAGCCTAAATCGAAAATAACCGCACCCTCTTTTGTCATTACTAAATGCAAAATCAGCGTGAATAGCATTAAAAAAATGACGGGCTTAAGCCCATTAATTAAAAAATATAGGCGGATTTTGGAAAGCAAAATCACAAAAAGTGTCAAGCCCAACAAAATCGCATAGGTCACGACATTATTGGCTAAAAACACGACAATAATAAACGCAAAGACAAACAATAATTTTGAGCGTGGATCCAGCTTATGAACTAATGAATCCCCCGGAATATACCGGCCGAAAATCATTTTCTCCATCATGCCTCATCACGCTCCTTTCGAACAGTGTGGCCAATTTCAAGTGCCAATTCTTCTTCCGTTAAGCATGTTTTCGTCAATTGCTTTCCCAACATTTTTTCCACTTGACGCTGGAATTTAACAACGCGTGGTGGCTCTAAACGATACTTTGCCAGCAACTGTTCATTTCCAAAAATGTCCTGTGGCTCGCCAATTAGCACACAGCTACCTTCATGCATGATTGCTACTTGGTCTGCATAGCGTGCTGCGTCTTCCATACTATGCGTTACCAAAATCGTCGTTAAGCCCTTTGTTTGATGTAACTCATAAAATAAGTCCATAATTTCCTTTTGACCTCGAGGATCAAGCCCCGCAGTAGGCTCGTCTAGCACAATCACTTCTGGCTCCATAGCAAGCACTCCCGCAATGGCCACACGCCGCATTTGCCCACCTGATAAATCGAATGGGGACTTATCTAAAATACTTTCCGGTAAGCCTACAAGCGTAATTAAATGACGTGCTCGCTTTTCCGCTTCCTGTTGCGAAACACCGAAATTCATCGGTCCAAACATGATATCCTTTAAAACCGTTTCTTCAAATAATTGATGCTCTGGAAATTGAAAAACAATCCCGACCTTTTGACGAACGGCCTTTAAGTCTTTCGCTTTTTTTTCGGCTTCAATTATGCGCTCACCAATTTTCACTGTACCTTCTGACGGCTTTAACAACCCATTAAAATGCTGCAATATTGTCGACTTACCAGAACCTGTATGTCCAATAATCGCCTGATATGTACCACTTTTAATCGCTAAGTTCACATCATGCAATGCATACTTTTCAAATGGCGTGCCTTTGGAGTAGGCATAGCTTACTTGTTGAAGTTGGATGTCCATAAATCATTCACCAGCTCTTCTTCTGTCATATGTTTTCCTACAAGCTGTATGCCTTGTGCTTGTAAAAGTTTTGTCATTTTCATTGCAAAGGGTAAATCGAGCCCAAATTTCACAAGCTCCTCACCTAATGCAAAAATTTCTGACGGTGTACCTTGCGCATACTTTTTCCCTTCATTCATAAAAATAATACGATCAGCTAACATAGCCTCTTCTAAATCATGTGTAATGGCCAATACCGTTAAGCCAATTTCTTCACGTAGCGCCTGAACAATCGTCAATACTTCCTCTCGTCCTTGCGGGTCTAGCATCGAAGTCGCCTCATCTAAAATCAGAATTTGCGGCTTCATCGCCAACGCCCCCGCAATCGCGACACGTTGCTTTTGTCCACCTGATAAATGATGCGGCTCGTGATTGATATAGCTCTCCATTTTAACTTGCTGTAAGGCCAACTTTACACGTTGTACCATTTCTTCATGGGGGACGCCGTTATTTTCTAATGAAAACGCGACATCATCTTGCACCGTAGCACCGACGAATTGGTTATCTGGATTTTGAAACACCATCCCAATTTGTGCACGGATGTCCCAAATATTTTCTTCTGTAATCACATCACGCTTAATACGTACTTCACCTTGCTGAGGAAGCAACAAACCGCTCATAAGCTTTGCCATCGTCGACTTGCCTGAGCCGTTATGGCCTACAATCGCAATCCACTCACCTTTATTAATTGAAAACGTCACATCTTCCACAGCGTTTCGTACGGTCTCTTCGTCCGGTGTATAAGAGAATGTCACATTATTAAATGATAAAATCTCATCCTTCATTGTCTTGTGTAGCCCCTTCCCATTTGTCATCTATTTAATTTGAGGCTGCCATTGCCCAGGAAATAACAACTATTATCGACATATATAAAAATAAAGCACGTTTTCAAACAAGTTTTGCCTCAAATGGCTACCTATTTAAACGTACTTTATGTTTGCATATGTATCGGAAATCAGGGGCTCATTCCTTCAATCCAAAATAAAAAAGCGCGCACCTCATTCAGAGAAATGCGCTTGTCGTTACATTTACAAAACACCCGGGTGCTCAAGCCCTGATATTTGTTGAATGAGGTGCGGAGAGCTAAACGAGACGCCTAAGTTACCTTATCGCTCATCATAACGCTCAGCTTAATTATTGTCGTATAAATCAATCACCTCTTTACAGCAAGCTGAAAGAAGTTAAAAAAGAGGGGTGCGGGTTCAACCGGTGAACCGGACACCCCTCTCACCTGTATGTTAAGAATTAAACTAATTCGATAACTACTACTGGTGCGCCGTCTCCACGACGAGGACCTACTTTAAGGATACGCGTGTAACCACCTTGACGCTCCGCATAACGAGGTGCGATATCATCAAATAGTTTTTGAAGTGCGAAAACAGTTTTTTCTTCTTCGCCTTCTCCAACTGTTACTAGCTCACGACGGATGAATGCTGCCGCTTGACGACGAGCATGTAAATCACCGCGTTTACCTAAAGTAATCATTTTCTCAACAGCTTTACGAGTTTCTTTAGCACGCGCTTCTGTAGTTTCGATGCGCTCATTGATAATTAAATCAGTAGCTAAGTCACGTAATAATGCTTTACGTTGAGAACTTGTACGACCAAGTTTTCTGTAACCCATGGACGTTTACCTCCTTTTAAAATATATCTGATCTAGCTAAATTGTATAGTTTTTCGCTTAGTCTTCTTTACGTAATCCTAAACCAAGCTCTTCTAACTTATGCTTAACTTCTTCTAAAGACTTACGACCAAGGTTACGAACTTTCATCATATCGTCTTCTGACTTGTTAGCTAATTCTAATACCGTATTGATACCAGCACGCTTTAAGCAGTTATAAGAACGAACAGAAAGATCAAGCTCTTCGATAGTCATCTCTAATACTTTTTCTTTTTGATCTTCTTCTTTTTCAACCATGATTTCAGCAGTTTGTGCCTCATTAGTCATGCCTACGAAGATATTTAAGTGTTCAGTTAAAATTTTCGCTCCAAGTGAAATCGCCTCTTTAGGACCGATGCTTCCATCTGTCCATACATCAAGTGATAACTTGTCGTAGTCAGAATTTTGTCCAACACGAGTGTTCTCTACTTGGAAGTTGACGCGTGAAACTGGAGTGTAAATAGAGTCGATCGGGATCACGCCGATAGGAAGATCCTCACGTTTGTTTTGATCAGCAGGAGTATAACCACGGCCACGTTGAGCGTACATACGCATACGTAAATGTCCGTTTTTAGCGATCGTTGCGATATATAGGTCTGGGTTTAAAATTTCCACATCGCTGTCATGTGTAATGTCAGCTGCAGTAACCGTACCGTCACCCTTTACATCAATCTCAATAACTTTTTCTTCGTCAGAGTAGATTTTTAAAGCTAACTTTTTCACGTTTAAGATGATTGATGCAACATCTTCTACAACGCCTTCTACAGTTGAGAATTCGTGTAAAACGCCATCAATTTGAATTGATGTTACAGCAGCTCCAGGTAAAGAAGACAGAAGGATACGACGTAGAGAATTCCCCAAAGTATTACCATATCCGCGTTCAAGCGGTTCTACAACAAATTTGCCGTACTTGGCATCTTCGCTAATCTCCACTGTTTCAATCTTTGGTTTTTCAATTTCGATCATTCCAATTTACCCTCCTTCAAAACATCTAATGTATAGGTTCAAATCATCATAGTTGCTAATCTAAGATAGATTTTATAATGCACAAGACTTATTGTACAAGTAACATGATGTACCTAGAAGTTATTATACCCCTAAGTTTCACCCATTACACACGACGACGTTTTGGCGGACGGCAACCGTTATGAGGAACTGGAGTAACGTCTTTAATAGCAGTTACTTCTAATCCAGCAGCTTGAAGTGCACGAATTGCAGCTTCACGACCTGAACCAGGACCTTTAACTGTAACTTCTAAAGTTTTTAAACCATGTTCCATAGAAGTTTTTGCAGCTGTTTCAGCAGCCATTTGAGCTGCGAATGGAGTAGATTTACGTGAACCACGGAAACCTAAAGCACCAGCTGAAGACCATGATAACGCGTTACCTTGCGCATCAGTGATCGTTACGATTGTATTGTTGAATGTAGAACGGATGTGAGCAATACCAGATTCGATATTCTTTTTCACACGACGTTTACGAGTTTGTTGTTTACGAGCCATGTTAAGAAGGAACCTCCTTTACTTAATTATTTTTTCTTGTTCGCTACAGTCTTACGAGGACCTTTACGCGTACGAGCGTTGTTTTTCGTGTTTTGACCACGAACTGGTAAACCACGACGGTGACGGATACCACGTAATGAAGCAATGTCCATTAAACGTTTGATGTTTAATGAAACTTCACGACGTAAGTCACCTTCAGTTTTGTATGAAGCTAATTGTTCACGGATTAGGTTTAATTGATCTTCTGTTAAGTCTTTAACGCGGATGCTTTCGTCAATACCTGCAGCTGCTAATACTTTTTGAGAAGTCGTTTTACCTACACCGTAGATGTAAGTTAATGAAATTACAACGCGTTTATCGCGAGGAATGTCAACACCAGCAATACGTGCCATTCGTTAGTGCACCTCCTTGATTAATTATCCTTGTTTTTGTTTGTGTTTAGGATTTTCACAGATTACCATTACTTTACCGCGTCGGCGAATTACTTTACATTTTTCGCAGATCGGTTTCACAGATGGTCTCACTTTCATCTAACCTAACCTCCTTAATAGTCCGGAGTGCAAAAGATTATTTAAAACGGTATGTGATACGACCGCGAGTTAAATCATAAGGAGATAACTCAATAGTAACCTTATCTCCAGGTAGGATACGGATAAAGTGCATACGAATCTTTCCAGAAACGTGTGCAAGCACAGTGTGCCCATTTTCTAATTCTACCTTAAACATCGCGTTTGGCAAAGTCTCAACAACTGTCCCTTCGACTTCAATTACATCGTCTTTCGCCATCTTCCAAGTCTCCCTTCTATATGTTAGTTTCAAAAAACTCATGCGAGCTCTTCCAACTGTTTTTCTCCTAACTAAATAAGAAACAACTCGTTTCAACATATGTTTTGGATTGCATGAGAGATGTACAATAAGACGCTCGTCTGGTTTCGCTTCACACAACCCATGGAAAAACAGTTTCTATTTAAGAGACCGTATCCCTTTATGTTAACACGATAGCCGGAATGTCTTGATGAGAGAATCATACCCGTTACACAGATGCTTCCACGAAACCCATTATACGTTGCCAAGATGTCATCACACTAGAAAAGTGCTCAACCTTAGCAGTATATACCAGGCACAATATGCTTTTGCAACTCTCAAAAAATTATGTTTCGTTGTTGCCTCCACATGAATACCGCGGAAGCTGTCTAGCGCCCGGACGGATATCAGCTGCGGCTGCCCTGTAATAGAGCATCAAGATCAGCAAATACTTTTGAAATTTCTTGCTGTCCATTAATATTTGTAAGTACACCCTTTGCTTCATAAAAATCAAGTAAAGGTTGTGCTTGGTTCATATTTACTTCGAGACGGTTTGCAACTGTTTCAGGATTGTCATCCGCACGTGTGTATAATTCGCCACCATCTTTGTCACATTTCCCTTCCTCTTGTGGAGGATTGAAAACTAAGTGATAAGATGTACCGCAAGTTTTACAAATACGACGGCCACTTAAGCGCGCGATTAATTCATCTTTTTCGACTTGAACATTAATAGTATGCTCAACCGGACGTTTTAATTCATCAAGGATGCTATCTAAAGCTTCAGCTTGAGGAACTGTACGCGGGAATCCATCTAATAAGAATCCTTTTTCGCAATCAGCTTGTGAAAGACGTTCACGAACAATACCAATCGTTACTTCATCCGGCACTAATGCCCCTTGATCCATAAACGATTTAGCTTGTAAACCAAGTTCTGTGCCTTCTTTAATGGCAGCACGGAACATATCGCCTGTCGAAATATGTGGGATTGCGTACTTCTCAACAATTTTGTCAGCCTGAGTACCTTTACCGGCACCTGGAAGACCCATTAAAACGATATTCATACGAATGCTCCCCTTCAAAACTATGCTGGCAAGGAAACGAAACTGTTTCCTAAACCCGCACTATTTCATAAAGCCTTTATAATGACGTTTCACTAATTGTGACTCTAATTGTTTCATTGTTTCTAATGCTACACCGACTACGATAATCATACTTGTTCCCCCGATTTGAGCCGAAGCTGGCAGGTTCATAAAGTTAATGAATAAAATCGGCATAACCGAAATAACGACTAAGAAGATTGCCCCAACGAATGTTAGTCGATAAAGAACTTTTGTTAAATAAGCTTGTGTGTCATTTCCTGGGCGAATACCTGGGATATAAGCACCTTGCTTTTTCAAGTTATCCGCTACATTTTCTGGGTTCACCTGGATGAACGCATAGAAATATGTAAACGCCACGATCAATGCAACATAGATTAACATCCCAACTGGTTTTGTATAATCAAATGTGTTCGTAATGAACGCTGTTACATTATTATCGCCAAAGAACGTCGCTAAAGTTTGCGGAGTGATGATAAACGCTACCGCGAAGATTACCGGAATAACCCCTGCAGCATTTACTTTTAACGGTAAGTGCGTTTGCTGTGCACCCACTTTAGGTGAGTTCCCTGTAACTCGTTTTGCATATTGAATTGGAATTTTACGCAACGCTTGTTGAATGTAAATAACCCCAACAACAACTGCAAGTAGCACTAAAACCAATAAAGCAAGGATTACAATGTTAATGAATAACTGCTCTCCAGCTCCCTCAATTTGTTGTGCATAAATTTGGTTCACTACGTTAGGCATCGCAGCTACGATACCAGCAAAGATAACGATTGAAATACCATTACCAACACCATAAGCAGTAATTTGCTCAGCTAACCAAAGTAAGAACGCGGTACCGGCTGTTAACACAACAGCAATCGTTAAGTACGATTGAATACTAGTATCTGTAATCAATGATCCGCCATAGAACTGGTTGAAACCAAAGCTCATTGCAAAAGATTGAATAAAGGCTAATACAATCGTGAAATAACGTGTGAATTGAGCAAGTTTACGTCGCCCAACATCACCTTGTTTGGCCCATTCCGAAAACTTAGGCACAACATCCATTTGTAATAACTGAACAATAATTGAGGCTGTGATATACGGCATAATCCCCATCGCAAAGATTGAGAAATTTGCTAATGCACCACCGCCAAACGTATTAAGGAAACCAACTAAGTTAAACTCATCAGTTGCCTTTAATACATTAGCGTCAACGTTTGGTACCGGGATAAATGTCCCGATACGATAAACGATTAACATTAATAAGGTAAAGATGATTTTATTTCGTATATCTCGAACGCGCATAAAGTTAGAGATTGTCTGAAACATTAGATCACCTCGGTAGTTCCGCCAGCGTTTTCAATTGCTTCTTTAGCTGAAGCAGAGAATTTGTGAGCCTTTACTGTAAGCTTAACGTTTACAGTACCATGACCTAGAATTTTGATTCCAGCTTTTTCGTTGCTCACGATACCAGTTTCTAATAATAATGCAGGTGTTACTTCTGCACCATTTTCAAAACGGTTTAATGCATCAAGGTTAACGATAGCGTATTCTTTACGGTTAATGTTCGTAAAGCCACGTTTAGGTAAACGACGGAAAAGTGGGTTTTGACCCCCTTCAAATCCTGGGCGAACGCCGCCGCCAGAACGAGCGTTTTGACCTTTATGACCTTTACCAGAAGTTTTACCGTTACCAGAACCGATACCACGACCAACGCGGTTACGTACTTTACGTGAACCTTCTGCTGGTTTTAACTCATGAAGTTTCATATGGGTGGCACCTCCTTGTTCGTATATATTGAAATTAAATTTCTTTAACAGTAACTAAGTGAGCTACTTTTGTAATCATTCCGCGGATTGCAGCGTTATCAGCTTGTTCCACAGTTTGGTTTAACTTACGTAATCCTAAAGCCTCAACAACCTTACGTTGGTTTGGTTTAGTACCGATCACAGATTTATTAAGGGTGATTTGTAATTTAGCCATTATAATTCCCCCCTTATCCTAATAACTCTTCCACTGATTTACCGCGTAGTTTTGCTACATCCTCTGCGCGTTTTAATTCAGTTAAACCTGCTACAGTTGCACGCACCATGTTAATTGGTGTGTTTGAACCAAGAGATTTTGAAAGAATATCAGTAATACCAGCTAGTTCTAGTACAGCACGTACTGGACCACCAGCGATAACCCCTGTACCAGGAGCAGCAGGTTTGATTAAGATTGAACCTGCACCGAAGCGACCTTGCACTAAGTGTGGAGTAGTTCCACCCACGCGTGGTACTTCGATTAAGTTTTTCTTCGCGTCTTCAACAGCTTTGCGGATCGCATCTGGAACCTCTTGAGCTTTACCAGTACCGAAACCTACATGACCATTTTTATCTCCTACTACTACAAGAGCAGTGAAGCGGAAGCGACGACCACCTTTAACAACTTTAGCAACACGGTTAATAGTAACTACGCGTTCTTCAAGTTCTAATTTGTTTGCGTCAATGCGACTCATGAAGTATGTCCCTCCTTCTTATTAAAATTCTAAGCCGTTTTCACGTGCAGCTTCTGCTAAAGCTTTTACACGTCCATGATATAAGTAACCGCTACGGTCAAATACTACAGTTGTAATATTTTTTTCAGCAGCGCGTTTTGCGATTGTTTCACCGATTTTAGCTGCAGCTTCTACGTTTGAACCAATTCCCTCGAAAGCTTTTTCTTGAGAGTTAGCAGAAACTAAAGTTACGCCAGCTACGTCATCGATTAATTGTGCATAAATGTTCTTGTTAGAACGGAATACGTTTAAACGTGGACGTTGTGCAGTACCCGAAATTTTAGAACGAACACGCCCATGACGTTTTTTACGAACTTGATTTTTATCTTGTTTCGTAATCACAGAGGTCACTCCTTTCAAATATTAATGCAATTTAAGCTGCATTATTTACCAGTTTTACCTTCTTTACGACGAACGAATTCGCCTTCGTAACGAATACCTTTACCTTTATATGGCTCTGGTGGACGTACGTCACGGATGTTAGATGCTAAAGCACCAACACGCTCTTTAGAAATACCTTTAACGATGATCTTCGTGTTCGAAGGAACTTCAACCTCTACACCTTGTTCAGGTGTAAACTCTACTGGGTGAGAGTAACCAACGTTTAATACAAGCTTGTTCCCTTGTAATTGTGCACGGTAACCGACACCGATAAGTTCTAGAGAGCGAGAGAAACCTTCAGAAACACCCGTTACCATGTTAGCTAATAACGCACGAGTTGTACCGTGGTTAGTACGGTGTTCTTTAGAATCAGAAGGGCGAACAACAGTGATGATGTTGCCTTCTTGCTCGATTTTCATCTCTTGATTGAATTGACGAGTTAATTCGCCTTTTGGACCTTTAACAGTAACAGTGTTTTCAGCGTTCACTTCAACTGTTACGCCAGCAGGAACCTCAATAATCTTTTTACCTACGCGAGACATTTATGTTGCACCTCCGTTCTTTTCTTACTAATTACCAAATGTATGCTAAGATTTCTCCGCCAACTTGTTTAGCGCGAGCTTCTTTATCAGTTAATAAACCATTTGAAGTCGATACTAAAGCGATACCAAGACCGTTTAATACTTTAGGTACTTCATTAGTTTTAGCGTATACACGTAATCCCGGTTTAGAAATACGTTTTAAGCCAGTGATAACACGCTCATTATCTTTACCGTATTTTAAGAAGATACGGATGATACCTTGCTTGTTGTCTTCTACGTACTCAACGTCACGTACGAAACCTTCACGCTTTAAGATTTCAGCGATCTCTTTCTTTAAGTTAGAAGCAGGAACCTCTAACTTCTCGTGACGTACCATGTTTGCATTACGAATGCGTGTAAGCATATCTGCAATCGGATCTGTCATTGTCATGAAATTTACCTCCTTCCCAAATTAGGGGATTACCAGCTGGCTTTCTTAACGCCAGGAATTTGTCCCTTATATGCAAGTTCACGGAAACAAATACGGCAAAGTTTAAATTTGCGGTATACAGAGTGTGGACGGCCACAGCGTTCACAACGTGTATATTCTTGTACTTTGAACTTTTGCGTGCGTTGTTGTTTAACAACCATTGATTTTTTAGCCACGTTTTCGCCCTCCTTATTTATATTACTTTTGGAACGGCATACCGAACTGTGTTAATAACTCGCGAGCTTCTTCGTCAGAATTCGCAGTAGTTACGATAACGATGTCCATACCGCGTACTTTTGAAACTTTATCGTAATCGATTTCTGGGAAAATTAATTGCTCTTTAACACCTAATGTGTAGTTACCACGACCGTCGAATGCTTTTTTAGAAACACCGCGGAAGTCACGTACACGTGGTAAAGAGATTGAGATTAATTTGTCCAGGAATTCATACATACGCTCACCGCGTAATGTAACTTTAGCACCGATCGCTTGACCTTCACGTAAACGGAAACCTGCGATAGATTTTTTCGCTTTCGTTACAACTGGTTTTTGACCAGTGATAATTGTTAATTCTTCCACAGCTACATCTAAAGCTTTAGAGTTTTGAACAGCGTCACCAACACCCATGTTGATTACGATTTTCTCTACTTTTGGAATTTGCATAACTGATTTATATTCAAACTTGCTCATAAGAGCAGGTGATACTTCATTTAAATATTTTTCTTTTAGGCGGCTCATGTTTGTACCTCCCTTCTTATTTTTACTATTAGTCGATTACTACACCTGATTTTTTTGCAACACGAACTTTTTTGCCATCCTTGATTTCATAACCTACACGAGTCGGCTCGCCAGATTTTGGATCAATAAGCATTACGTTCGAAATGTGGATTGCAGCTTCTTGAGATACAATACCACCTTGTGGGTTAAGTTGGTTAGGTTTAACGTGTTTCTTAACGATGTTTACCCCTTCAACAAGAACGCGGTCTTGTTTTGGGAAAGCAGCTAAGATAACGCCTTCTTTACCTTTATCTTTACCAGTAATTACTTTTACTTTATCGCCCTTTTTAACATGCATAATGTGTCGCACCTCCTTGATTGGTACTGTCATGAAATTAAAGAACTTCTGGAGCTAGAGAAACGATTTTCATGAAGTTGCCATCACGTAATTCACGTGCAACTGGACCGAAAATACGAGTTCCGCGTGGTGATTTATCGTCTTTGATGATTACGCAAGCGTTCTCGTCAAATTTGATGTAAGTACCGTCTTTACGACGAGCACCTGATTTAGTGCGAACGATAACAGCCTTAACAACGTCACCTTTCTTGACAACGCCACCTGGTGTTGCTTTCTTAACTGTACAAACGACGATATCGCCGATGTTAGCAGTTTTACGTCCAGAACCACCAAGTACTTTAATAGTTAAAACTTCACGTGCACCTGAGTTGTCAGCAACTTTCATACGACTTTCTTGTTGGATCACTTAGGTTACCTCCCTTCGGAAATATATTTTATTCCGAAATGTGTTATTAAATAATAACCGCTTTTTCTACAACTTCAACTAAACGGAAGCGCTTAGTAGCTGATAGCGGGCGAGTTTCCATGATACGTACGATATCACCGATTTTCGCAGTGTTTTGCTCATCATGAGCCTTATACTTTTTAGAGTATTTTACACGTTTACCGTAAAGCTTGTGCTTTTTGTGAGTTTCAACTAAAACAGTAATAGTTTTATCCATTTTGTCTGAAACAACACGGCCTGTGTAAACTTTGCGTTGATTACGCTCAGTCATACTTAAAACCCTCCTTTATCAGTTATTTGCACTGATTTCTCTTTCACGAATCACAGTTTTCATACGTGCGATCGCTTTGCGAACTTCACGAATGCGAGCTGTGTTTTCTAATTGACCAGTCGCCAATTGGAAGCGAAGGTTGAAAAGCTCTTCTTTCAGTGATTTCACTTTTAATTCGATTTCAGAAGTGGCAAGGTCACGGATTTCATTAGCTTTCATTAGATTCACCACCAGTTTCTTGACGTTTTACGATCTTACATTTAACAGGAAGTTTGTGTGATGCTAAACGAAGCGCTTCACGTGCGATCTCTTCAGATACACCAGCGATTTCGAACATTACTTTTCCTGGTTTTACTACTGCTACCCAACCTTCAGGAGAACCTTTACCAGAACCCATGCGGACTTCTAGAGGCTTTTTAGTGTAAGGTTTGTGTGGGAAGATTTTGATCCAAACTTTACCGCCACGTTTCATGTAACGAGTCATTGCGATACGAGCAGATTCGATTTGACGGTTTGTAATCCAAGATGCAGTTGTAGCTTGTAAGCCCCACTCACCGAAAGTTACTTCTTTACCGCCTTTCGCTTCTCCACGCATGTTACCACGGTGTTCACGACGATATTTTACGCGTTTAGGTAATAACATTATTATTTGCCTCCTTCCACAGAGTTCTTTTTAGTAGGAAGGACTTCACCACGGTAGATCCAAACTTTAACGCCTAGTTTACCGTAAGTTGTATCAGCTTCAGCATGTGCATAATCGATGTCAGCACGTAATGTATGAAGAGGTACAGTTCCTTCGCTATAGTGTTCAGCACGCGCGATATCAGCGCCACCTAAACGACCAGATACTTGTGTTTTAATACCTTTTGCACCAGCGCGAATTGTGCGTTGGATTGATTGTTTTTGAGCACGACGGAATGATACGCGGTTCTCAAGTTGACGAGCGATGTTTTCAGCTACTAATTTAGCGTCAAGATCAGCACGTTTGATTTCAATGATGTTGATGTGAACGCGTTTACCAGTTACATTAGATAAGTGTTTACGTAAGTTTTCAACTTCCGTACCACCTTTACCGATTACCATACCTGGTTTCGCAGTGTGAATTGTAATGTTCACGCGATTTGCAGCGCGTTCGATTTCTACTTTAGATACAGATGCATCTTTAAGTTGAGTTTCGATATATTTACGAACTTTGATGTCTTCGTGTAAAAGATTAGCGTAGTCTTTCTCAGCGAACCACTTTGATTCCCAGTCACGAATAACACCAACACGTAGTCCTATTGGATGTACTTTTTGACCCACGGATTAAACCTCCTTCTTCTCAGATACCACAACAGTAATGTGGCTTGTACGTTTGTTGATTGCCGATGCACGACCTTGTGCACGTGGACGGAAACGTTTTAATGTTGGACCTTCATCTACAAAGATTTCAGATACAACTAAGTTATTAATATCTAACTCATAGTTGTGTTCAGCGTTAGCAACTGCAGATTTTAATACTTTCTCAACGACTGGAGACGCCGCTTTTGGAGTATGACGTAAAATTGCAACTGCTTCACCAATCTGCTTGCCTCGAATTAAGTCTACTACTAGACGTACTTTACGAGGAGCGATACGAACTGTACGAGCGATAGCTTTAGCTTGTGTCATTAGGATTTACCTCCTCTCAAAATTAGCGTCGTGTTTTCTTATCGTCTGCACCGTGGCCTTTGTAAGTACGAGTTGGTGCGAATTCACCAAGCTTGTGACCTACCATATCTTCTGTCACGTATACAGGAACGTGTTTACGTCCATCGTATACAGCGATTGTTAAACCGATGAAGTTCGGGAAAATAGTAGAACGGCGAGACCAAGTTTTGATAACTTGTTTTTTCTCAGAAACCTCTTGAGCTTCCACTTTTTTCATTAAGTGATCATCAATAAAAGGCCCTTTTTTTAAGCTGCGTCCCATTTAGGAACCTCCCTTCGTGATACGACCACGGCTCTCGAAACGAACCGTAGCTTTACCACATTATTTTTTACGTCCGCGAATAATAAATTTAGATGATTTATTTTTCTTATTACGAGTTTTGTAACCAAGAGCTGGTTTACCCCATGGTGTCATTGGAGATTTACGTCCGATTGGAGAACGTCCTTCACCACCACCGTGTGGGTGATCGTTAGGGTTCATTACAGAACCACGTACAGTTGGGCGTTTACCTAACCAACGAGAACGACCTGCTTTACCGATGTTGATAAGTTCGTGTTGTTCGTTACCAACTTGACCGATAGTTGCACGGCAAGTAGCTAAGATTAAACGTACTTCACCAGATTGTAAGCGAACGATTACGTACTTACCTTCACGACCTAATACTTGCGCAGAAGTACCAGCAGAACGTACTAATTGTCCACCTTTACCAGGTTTCATTTCGATGTTATGGATAGTTGTACCCATTGGAATGTTTGCTAATGGTAATGCGTTACCTACTTTGATATCCGCTTCTAGACCAGATTCGATTGTTTGACCTACTTCTAATCCTTTTGGAGCTAAGATGTAACGTTTTTCACCGTCAGCATAGTTAATTAAAGCGATGTTCGCAGAACGGTTTGGATCGTACTCGATTGTAGCAACGCGTCCTGGAATGCCGTCTTTAAGACGTTTAAAATCGATAACACGGTATTGTTTCTTGTGACCGCCACCGTGATGACGAACAGTAATTTTACCTTGGTTGTTACGACCAGCTTTGCGTTTAGTCGGTTCTAATAAAGACTTTTCAGGTTTATTAGTAGTGATTTCAGCAAAGTCAGATGATGTCATATTACGACGACCATTTGAGGTTGGCTTATACTTTTTAATCGCCATTTGTTTTCCCTCCTTCTTAAAGGTTGCTATATATTAAAAATTAGATTTCGAATAACTCGATTTCTTTTGAATCAGCAGTTAACTTAACAATTGCTTTACGACGTTTGTTAGTGTATCCACCGAATTTACCAACGCGTTTGAACTTACCTTTGTAGTTCATTACGTTTACTTTCTCAACTTTAACACCGAAGATTTCTTCAACAGCGTCTTTAACTTGAGTTTTGTTAGCGCGAGTGTCTACTTCGAAAGTATACTTTTTCTCTGCCATAATTTCTGAAGAACGCTCAGTAATGACTGGACGTTTTAAAATATCACGTGCTTCCATTATCCAAGCACCTCCTCAACTTTTTTCACAGCGTCTTGTGTGAATACAACTTTATCATGACCTAAAAGATCAAGAACGTTGATTCCAGAAGCTGTTAACACTGTAACACCAGGGATGTTACGAGCAGATAAAATCGCGTTTTCGTTCACTTCAGCAGTTACGAATAACGCTTTTTTGTTGATTTCTAATGCAGCTAATACTGATTTGAAATCTTTAGTTTTTGGTGCATCAAAAGTTAACGCATCTAAAACTACGAAGTTTTGTTCTAACACTTTAGCTGATAAAGCTGATTTAAGAGCTAAGCGACGAACTTTCTTTGGTAACTTGTAAGCATAGCTACGCGGAGTAGGACCGAATACAGTACCACCGCCACGCCATTGTGGAGAGCGGATCGAACCTTGACGAGCACGACCAGTTCCTTTTTGACGCCATGGTTTACGACCACCACCAGCAACTTCAGAACGTGTTTTAACTTTGTGATTACCTTGACGTAGAGAAGCACGTTGAGCAACTACTGCGTCGAATAATACTGCTTCATTTGGCTCGATTCCGAAGATCGCATCGTTTAATTCGATTTCGCCTACTGAAGCACCTGTTTGACTAAGTACAGATACTTTTGTCATTCCTGTTTCCTCCTTTCTTCAGAGAATTATTTAGATTTAATAGCAGATTTAACTGTTACTAATGCTTTTTTAGAACCAGGAACATTACCTTTAACAAGTAATAGGTTACGTTCAACATCAACCTTAACGATTTCAAGGTTTTGGATTGTTACAACGTTGCCACCCATTTGACCAGGTAATTTCTTTTGCTTGAATACGCGGTTCGGAGCAACTGGACCCATTGAACCAACACGACGGTGGTAACGAGAACCGTGAGACATAGGACCACGAGATTGTCCGTGACGCTTAATAGCACCTTGGAAACCTTTACCTTTTGTTACACCTGTTACATCGATTACATCGCCTTCAGCGAAAATTTCTACCTTGACTTCTTGACCAACTTCGTAAGTCGCAGCTTCTAAGTTGCGGAACTCACGGATGAAGCGCTTAGGAGCAGTATTTGCTTTTGCTACGTGACCTTGTTCTGGCTTGTTAGAAAGCTTAACGCGCTTGTCTTCGAAACCAATTTGGATTGCTTCGTAGCCATCAGTTTCAACAGTTTTCTTTTGTAAAACTACGTTTGGAGTAGCTTCGATTACTGTTACTGGGATAAGATCTCCGTTTTCAGCGAAAACTTGAGTCATACCAATTTTTCTACCTAAGATTCCTTTAGTCATTTGTCACACCTCCTGTAAATTTTGAAAAATGTTTTATATTTGTTTTTACCATTAAAGTTTGATTTCGATATCAACGCCAGATGGTAAATCAAGCTTCATTAACGCGTCAACAGTTTGTGGTGTTGGGTTAACGATGTCGATAAGACGTTTATGTGTGCGCATTTCAAATTGCTCACGAGAATCTTTGTACTTATGAACCGCACGTAAGATCGTGTATACAGATCTTTCAGTTGGTAGTGGAATCGGACCTGATACCCCAGCACCTGAACGTTTCGCAGTTTCAACGATTTTCTCAGCAGATTGATCAAGGATACGGTGATCATACGCTTTTAAACGAATACGAATTTTTTGTTTTGCCATTACTTTCCCTCCTTCTCGCCTATTTTCTAGACATTCTCCACGAAAATTTCTCCGTCACACCGCCATGGCAAAGCGGCCGGGTGTGTCGGCAACCTCTCGCTTCATCGCAGTCAAAGACCAACATTCAACATTATATACAATAAAAAAGAAGTTCGCAAGTCTTTTAGCAAAATTCTTTTAAATAATGTTGTATTCTTTATTTATATATTCATTCGCTCTTTTTGAGCCGTTATCTAGTATATAAGAGTATTCGCTTGAAAGCAACCAAAAAGGGATTGAAATACTTAAAAAAAATATTCTGAAAACACATTGCCTACTCTTATCTAAAACGCTAAAAATCGCCACCTTCTTATTCTAGAAAGCGACGACATTATTATAGGAAGAAAACCACTGCAAGCCATCCGAAAATAATTTGCGGAATATTATAGAAAATAAAGGTCGGTACACAGGTATCCCAAATATGATTGTGCTGTCCGTCAACATTTAGCCCTGCTGTCGGACCGAGCGTTGAATCAGATGCTGGTGATCCGGCATCGCCTAGTACGCCCGCTGTACCAATTAAACAAATAATCGCTAAATCACTTAAACCAAGCTCTACTGCAATCGGAACAAAAATGGCTGCGATAATTGGAATCGTTGCAAAGGAAGAACCAATCCCCATCGTAACAATTAAACCAACGACTAACATAACCAATACAGCGATACTGACGTTGCCGCTAAATAAGTCCATTGCTCCTTTTACTAACGGCTCAACATCTCCAGTCGCGTTTATAACGGCTGAGAATCCATTGGCTGAAATCATCACGAAACCAACAAATGCCATCATACGCATTCCATCCGAAAGCACCTCATCTGCTTCCTTCACCTTGAGAGCCCCTGTGATATATAAAATAATAATCCCCACAAGCGAGCCGATAATCATCGAATCTGTTGGAATTTGCACCGCTAATGAAGCTACTAACGCAATCGCTGCAAATACTAAGTTGCGTGTTTTCACTTCTTGTTCCAATGTATTGGATGCTTCAACTTCTACGTCTTGATAATGGCGTGGCTTACGATAGGCAAAAAATGCGCCTACAAGCCCTACAGCCATCCCTAGCGCTACAATTGCCATTGCCTTTGGAACGTCCGCCATCGTTACTTCAAGGCCAGCTAGTCCCATTTGTGTGACGATTATTTCCTGATAAAGTAAGCCAAAGCCTGCCGGAATAAACATATACGGCATAATTAACCCAAATGCTAATATCGCTACGATTAAACGACGATCAATTTGGAGCATATTCATTAATTTAAGCATCGGCGGTACAATCAATGGAATAAAGGCAATATGCACGGGAATTAAGTTTTGGGACATAATGGCCATTGCTAATAACACTAAGAATATTAACGCCTTTGCTGCACCTTTCTTTTTCGTATCGCCATCACGTTGCACTACTTTTAAAATCGCTTTTACTAACACTTCTGGTACACCTGTACGTGAAATCGCTAATGCAAATCCACCAAGTAATGCATAGCTAAGTGCGATTGTTGCACCGCCCCCTAGACCACCCGTAAACGCCTTAATTGTATCGGCTATATTTAAACCACCAGTAAGACCACCAACAATGGCCCCTACTGTTAACGATAAAACGACATTGATGCGCAGTAGACTCAAAATAAGCATGACCCCTACCGCTACTAAAACAGCATTCATATTGCTCACTTCACTTTCGTATGCTAAATCACTAATGTGTTAAAGTTACAAGAAATCAACGCAATCGTCAATGGAAATCAAACTAAATAAACCGCCAATTAAGAAAAAATTGACGGTTTAGCTAAATTATAAAGCTTGTTTAATAATTTTTTTGTAATAATTGATTGTTAAAGCCGCAAATACCATATACATAGCGATATAAAGTGCCATTGTTACAAGTACTGGTGTTGTCATTTCCGTACCAAATAGGAACCAACCGGATTTCACCGCAAAATAGCTATGCAATAATCCGATTATCAGCGGTACACCAAAGTTAAATACTTGCTTTATAATAATGCCTCGAAGTAATTCGTCCTGCGTAAAGCCAATTTTACGTAAAATTTTATACGAGTCTGCCTCTTCATCCGCTTCAGACATTTGCTTAAAGTATAAAATACTACCTGTCGCAAGTAAGAATGCTAACCCTAAAAAGGCTGTTGTGAAAATAGTTGTACCATACATATTTAAGTTTTCTTTAATCTCCGTTTGTTGCGAGCTTAAGTTACTGATTTGACCATCTTCTTTAGATTCTAGGAAAATATTAGCACCTGTTGTTTTATATAACTTTTCTACTTGCTCATATGTTTCCTCGCTTGCATCAACTAAATCTACCGTTGTTTGCGATTTAGTTACATTGCTAAAGGATTCGCCTTCATTTAATTGTTGAAGTTCTTTAAATACCGCATCCTCTGCTACAATAACAAAGCCACCAAATGTAATACGCCACGCTAAAATCGATTCTTCGTCTATTCGTTTAATATGAATAGGGAATTGATGTTCCCCATGTAGCAATGTTAGCTCTAATGGCGCAACAATAGGAATTATATTAGACATAAAGCCGTTGTACGATGTTAAAATAGCCTCTCCTGCTGCTAATTGCAGTGTTGGATCGATTTGCTGATAATCTGATAGTGAAATAACAAGTGTGTCACCAAGCGTATTATCCCCAAACATTTCTATTGACTTTTTATCAAATATTTCTGTCAAATCCACTTGAGCACTTGTTAAATTCAGCGTTTTAGTTGTATAAGCAATCCCCTGCTCATCTAACGCTTTTAAAAAATTTGTTTCACGACCATCTACTGTTACATAATCAGCTGGCACTCGCTCTTCAGCTGTTGAACTTGCTGAATAATAGCTAATATAAGACAGTGTTGTAATCGCTAAAGACACCGCCGTTAACACGGTAATAAGCGTCAGTGATTTTGCATTACTTTTCATGCGGTGCATAATCGGTGTCAACGCGAGCATGTCCGATAACTTCAAATGTCCTTTTTTACTTAAACGGAATAAATTTAATACAAATGCTACCGAATAACGGAACACAAAATACGTTCCCCCAATAGTAGTTGCTAAAATAATGATCATACTAACAAATAAATTCTTTGTTTCTGCTGAAAATAACACCGTACTTTCGTAATAACCATACACAATTAACCCTAAACCAACTGCACCCATAAGCATTGGAAATACACTAAAACGCTTTACACGCTCATCTGCTTGCTTTGAGGCATTAAATAGTGATAATAATGTTGTTTTACGTACCATAAATGCCATTTGTAATAAAATGATTACAAGTAAAATACCGAATACCATGAGCGTATTAACAACTGCTACTTTACTAAAGGACATTGTTACTACTGCGTCAAATTGTAAAAGCTTCAATAAAATCATCGCAAATAAACGCGAGCTAAGTAAACCTAGGACCATACCGATACTAACTGCCCCTGCAAATAATAAAATATTTTCAAAGGCAATTAAGCGCGTCACTAGTCCCTTTGTCATTCCAATTAATTGATAAAGCCCGATTTCCTTACTGCGACGTTTAATAAATAAATGATTCGCATATAAAACAAAAAATAACACAATGAAATACAGCATATACGAAGCTGCTTCAAAACCAGCCGTTGCCGTACCACTCGCTTTTGTTGCTTCAATAATGGACTCATTATATTGCAATGTCACAAATGAGAAGAATAGCGTCACACTAAAAATGAGTGCGAAAAAATATAAATAATAGTGACGCATGTTTTTTTGCATGCTTTTTAAAACAAGCTGACTAAGCTTCACTTTGCTCACCGCCTAAAACACTTTGCGTACTTAAAATTTGTTGGAAAAAGTCTGTACGTGATTTATCACCCTTATAAAGCTCGGTATAAATTTGCCCATCCTTTAAAAATAACACGCGGGAACAAAAGCTCGCTGCCACTGCATCATGTGTGACCATCATAATCGTTGCCTGCTTCGCCACGTTTATTTTCGATAAATTATCTAATAATGCTGTCGCCGATTTTGAATCGAGTGCACCTGTTGGTTCATCTGCAAAGACAAGGGAAGGATTCGAAATGAGCGCACGTGCTGCTGATGTACGCTGCTTTTGCCCACCTGAAATTTCATTCGGGTATTTCGTTAAAATCGCTTCAATCCCTAAAACCTTCACCAAATCCTGTAAACGTTGCTCAGCAGCTACCTTGGGAATCGAGCTTAACGACAGCGGGAGTAAAATATTTTCCTTTACCGTTAATGTATCCAATAAATTATAATCCTGAAAGATAAAGCCCAGCTCATCACGACGGAACTTCGCTAAGGCGCGCTCCTTCATCCCCTGCAATTTTTGCCCATTTATTTCAACTAGCCCATCCGTTACTTGATCAATCGAGCATAATACATTTAGGAGCGTCGTTTTCCCAGAGCCAGAAGGACCCATAATGCCGACAAATTCGCCCTTTTCCACTTCTAAATCGATCCCTTTTAATACTTCCTGTGCAAGTGCCCGTTTGCCATAGGTTTTTCGAATTTTGCGTGCAATTAAAATACTCATTTTTCTCAACCTCTCTTCTTGCCTTTATTTTACCCGCTTCTAGCATCCGAATCGTTTGATTGACATGACAAAAACGCCCGCAATGTGACGATGTTGTCACTTACGCGAGCGTTTTTACATACGCATTCGTTTTAGGGAAACGTATGTGGACCGTTGTGCCGATTTGTTCTGTTGAATCAATGCTAAGCTGAATGGCTAAAGAATCGGCTACTTGTTTTGCTAAATAGAGCCCCATTCCTGTCGCTGCACTCGTTTCGCGTCCAATTGTACCTGTGTATGATTTACGGAAAACACGTGGTAAGTCTTCTGTTTTAATGCCGACACCCTGATCTTGTATATGCAAAATGAGCTGTTCATGCTCGGTCGTTGTGTAAATGTGGATTTCGCCACCTACCTCACTATACTTCACCGCATTCGATAAAATTTGCCGTGTAATAAAGCCAAGCCATTTCGCGTCTGTTTGAACTACGACATCAACATCCTGTAAATCAAGCGCAAGCTGTTTTTCAAAGCACCAGCTACGTAACGACTTCACCTCCTGCACAAGCACCTCTTTCAGCACTACTTTTTCTATTCGATTATCTTGCTCAATGGTCAGTAAACGCGTGGCATGGAGCTGTTGGTCGAGTAATAAATACAAGCGCAGCCATTCCGTTTCCATTTGCTCCTTTAGTTCAGGCGCCTCCATTTTATCAACAATCAATTGAATTGCCGTCAATGGTGATTTCATCTCATGCACCCATGCGACTAACTCATCCTGACGTTCTAACAAGAGTAATTTTTGCTCCTGTAGCTCTGCCTTATGACGAGAAAGCCTTTCTTCATACTCCTCTTTAACAGCCTCGGCATAATTCCGCTTTTTATAGGCATAGTCCCTCATCATTTTCGCTTCCACCAGGTAACGCCATAATAAAAAGAAACCAATCAGTACGAACCATACAAGATTCATATAATATAGCGACACCCCTTGAAAGCCGCTATCTACAACTAAAATTAAATTAACAATCAACTGCAAACCTACTACAAACAGCAGCCAAGAGCTATGCTGGCGCAAAAACAAGCGTATCATTCACTCACCGCCATATAGCCAAGCCCTTTTTTCGTTAAGATGACATCGACTAAACCAATTTCCTCTAAACGCTGGCGCAAGCGATTGACATTGACCGTCAGCGTATTGTCATTGACAAAGCGCTCATCATCCCAAAGTTTACGCATTAAATCATCACGTGACACGATTTGCCCCTTCACCTTCACTAAAACCTTTAAAATAAATAGCTCATTTTTTGTTAGCTCTACCTGCTTGTTTTGAAAATGGACAAGTGCACGGTCGTATTGGATTTCAGCACCGTTCCACGTTTCCACATCATGTTGCGCCACTTCCTGATAATCATAAGTACGGCGCAATAATGCTTGTACCTTTGCAAGTAGCACCTCCATATGAAACGGCTTTTGCACAAAATCATCGGCCCCCATTTGCATCGCCATTACCATATCCATTGGATGATCACGCGAAGATAAAAATAAAATAGGCACTTTCGATTGCGCCCGAATTTCACGACACCAATGAAAGCCGTCAAATGCAGGTAGCTGAATATCAATTATGACGAGCTGCGGTTTTTGTTCTGAAAAAGTAGTCATCACCTGATGGAAGTTTTCCGGACCTACTACCTCAATATTCCACTGACGGAAGCGCTCCTCAATCAATGAAAAAATTGCCCCATCGTCTTCGATTAATAACACTTTCAACTCACCCACACTCCTTCTCCCTTTATTATACAAAAAACACTATATTCGCGTATGGTTAAACTTTGTTATAATCGAGGCAATCATTGTTAGACGAGGTGAAAGAAATGGATATTCGCCAAATTGAATATTTTGTAGAGGTTGCCAAGCAGCTCAGCTTCACAAAAGCAGCTGCCACACTGCATGTATCCCAGCCATCTATTAGTAAAGCGATACAAAATTTTGAAGCAGAGCTCGGTGTACCACTATTTTACCGTTCATCCAAGCAGCTTGAACTAACGGATGCTGGTCAAGCGGTGCTCATCAATTCCATGCAAGTGCTCGAATCATTCCAAAACCTACGCTCTGAATTAACTGATTTAATGCAGCTAAAGAAGGGGCAAATCCGAATCGGTATCCCGCCAATCGTAGGCGCCGAATTTTTCTCACGTTTGATTAGCATGTACAAAGAACAAAATCCGTATATCGAAATCGTATTAACAGAGGTAGGCACCAAAAAAATCCGTGAAGAAATTGATGTCGGCGAACTCGATATTGGCCTTGTATGCAGTGTCGCATCGACCAATGAAAATCTTGAAACCATTTGTTTTTTACGAGACCCTTTGCAACTGATTGTGCATGAAAATCATCCACTCGCACAAAAAAACAATATCACCATGGCTGATTTAACTAATGAAGCCTTTATTATTTACCGCAAAGACTTTATCTTATATGACCGCATTATGGAAGAATGCTCGAAGCTTGGCTTTTCTCCAACAATTGCATGCGAAACGACACAAAAGGATCTGTTTATCGAAATGGTACAGGCTCAGCTCGGCATTGCTCTGCTCCCCCAAAAAATTGCTGAAAAAATCCCGTATCCCTCTATTAAATGCATTCCATTCAAAGAGGAAATTATTCATCTTGAGCTCGGCATTACGTGGAAGAAAAATAAGTATCTCCCGTTTGCGGTACGTGAATTTATTCGACTCGCAAAGCAATTTGTACTTCATTAAAAAAGGACTATCCAGAAATAGGTATTCTGGATAGCCCCCATATTTTTAAGCATTTACTTTTTGTTTAGCCTTCGCTTCAATACGCTTTTTGTGTAAAATCGGCTCTGTATACCCACTTGGCTGATCATAGCCTTTAAATACTAAGTCACTCGCCGCTTGGAATGCGACTGACTCCTCATAATTAGCTGACATCGGTGTATAAGCTGCATCATCTGCATTTTGCTCATCCACTACCTTTGCCATACGCTTTAATGTTTCTTCCACTTGCGCTGCTGTACAAATGCCGTGGTGTAACCAGTTTGCTACATGCTGACTTGAAATACGCAATGTCGCACGGTCTTCCATTAAGCCGATATTATTAATATCTGGAACCTTCGAACAACCAACCCCATGCTCTACCCAGCGCACAACATAACCTAAAATTCCTTGTGCATTATTATCCAACTCTTGCTGAATCTCCTCAGGTGACCAATCTGTAGACGGCGCAACTGGAATTTGTAAAATCGCATCTTGTAAATCCTCAGACGTTACGATTCCTTTTTGCACCTCTTTTACGTCCACTTCATGGTAATGCGTTGCGTGTAAAGTCGCTGCTGTTGGTGATGGAACCCAGGCTGTATTCGCACCTGCTTGCGGATGGCCAATTTTTTGTTTGATCATTTCAGCCATTAAATCCGGCATCGCCCACATCCCTTTACCAATTTGAGCGCGACCTTGTAAGCCGGCATTTAAGCCTACGATTACATTGGATTTTTCATAGGATGTTAACCAAGTCGATGCTTTCATTTCACCTTTACGAATCATCGCCCCCGCTTCCATCGACGTATGAATTTCATCACCCGTACGATCTAAGAAGCCTGTATTAATGAAAACAACACGGTTCTTTACTTCTTTGATACATGCTTTTAAATTTAGGGATGTGCGGCGCTCCTCATCCATAACCCCAATTTTTAATGTATCGCGCTCTAAGCCAATTAAATCTTCTACCTGTGTAAATAGTTTATTAGCAAACGCCACTTCTGCTGGACCATGCATTTTTGGCTTTACAATATATACAGAGCCTTTTTGCGAATTTTTATGCTGTCCGTTGCCTAACACTTCATGCTTCGCGATTAAGCTTGTAATCACGCCATCCATAATACCTTCAGGAACTTCATTGCCATCCTTATCTAAAATGGCCGGGTTTGTCATTAAATGACCTACGTTACGAATAAACATCAGCGAACGCCCGTTCAACGTTACTGTCTCGCCATTTAGCCCTGTGTATAAACGGTTTGGATTTAATGTACGTGTCATTGTTTTTGAGCCTTTTTCAAAAGTTGCTGAAAGGTCGCCTTTCATTAGCCCCAGCCAGTTGGAATACACCTCAACCTTATCCTCTGCGTCTACTGCTGCTACAGAATCCTCGCAGTCCATAATCGTTGTCACGGCTGACTCTAAATACACATCCTTCACACCTGCTGCATCCTCTTTACCAATTGGATGATTGCGGTCAATTTGAATTTCAATGTGTAGGTCATTATTTTTCAATAAAATAGCTGTCGGTGCACTGGCATCCCCATTGTAACCAATTAATTTTTCTGCTTGTGCGAGCGTTGTGTTTGTTCCATCTGCTAATGTCACTTCAAGTCTACCCGCGGCAATGACATAGCACGTTGCATCTGCATGCGAACCTTGCTGTAAAGCGGCTGCCTTATTTAAAAAGTCCTTTGCATAAGCGATTACTTTATTGCCACGTATCGGATTATAGCCTTTACCAGCTTCAGCTCCATCTTCATCACTAATTACATCCGTGCCGTAAAGCGCATCATAAAAACTACCCCAACGTGCATTTGCTGCATTAATTGCATAGCGCGCATTACTTACAGGTACTACTAACTGTGGCCCAGCCTGCAATGCAATTTCATCATCTACATTTTCAGTCTCTACTTTATAATCTTCTATTTTAGGCTCTAAGTAGCCGATTTCTTGTAAAAAGGATTTATACTGATCAAAGTTAAAATTATTTTTATTTTCCTTATGCCAGTTATTAATTTGTGCTTGTAACTCCTCACGACGTACTAATAGTGCTTTATTTTCTGGTGCCAACTCATGAATTAATTGATCAAAGCCTGCCCAAAAGCTTTCCTGTTCTACACCGCTTTCAGGTAATACATGATTATTAATAAAATCTGCTAATTGCTCAGCTACTTGTAAATTTCCAACTTGCACATAATTCGTCATAAAAAATCCCCCTTCAATTGAACAATCCCCTGTTCTTAAGGAAGATTATACTTGAAGCTGGCACTATAAATAAAATACATATTTCGAATAAACATTATGCCTTTTAACTATATTGAATGCAAAAAAACACCTTGTAAGCGTCCCTACAAGGTGTTTTGAACCTTAGCTAAAAGCTAAAATTATTTTTGGATAGTAGCAACTACGCCAGCGCCTACAGTACGGCCACCCTCACGGATAGAGAATTTAGTACCTTCTTCAAGAGCGATTGGAGCGATTAATTCTACAGTCATTTCGATGTTATCGCCAGGCATAACCATTTCTACGCCTTCTGGTAACATACAAATACCAGTTACGTCAGTTGTACGGAAGTAGAACTGAGGACGGTAGTTAGAGAAGAATGGAGTATGACGTCCACCCTCTTCTTTTGATAATACATAAACTTCTGCTTTGAAGTTTGTGTGTGGAGTGATTGAACCTGGTTTAGCTAATACTTGACCACGTTGGATGTCTTCACGAGCAACACCACGTAATAAAGCACCAATGTTGTCACCAGCTTCAGCGTAATCTAATAATTTACGGAACATTTCTACACCAGTTACAGTTGTAGATTTAGCTTCTTCAGTGATACCGATGATTTCTACTACGTCACCAACTTTAACTTGACCACGTTCAACACGGCCAGTTGCAACTGTACCACGACCAGTGATAGAGAATACGTCCTCTACTGGCATCATGAATGGTTTGTCAGTTTGACGCTCTGGAGTTGGGATGTACTCATCAACAGCGTTCATTAATTCAACGATTTTTTCTTCCCACTCAGGCTCACCTTCAAGAGCTTTAAGAGCAGAACCTTTGATTACAGGAATATCGTCGCCTGGGAATTCATATTCAGATAGTAGGTCACGGATTTCCATTTCTACTAATTCTAATAATTCTTCGTCGTCAACCATATCACATTTGTTCATGAATACTACTAAGTAAGGAACACCTACTTGACGAGATAAAAGGATGTGCTCACGAGTTTGTGGCATTGGACCATCAGCAGCAGATACTACTAAGATACCGCCATCCATTTGTGCAGCACCAGTGATCATGTTTTTAACATAGTCAGCGTGTCCTGGGCAGTCTACGTGTGCGTAGTGACGAGTTTCAGTTTCATACTCAACGTGTGAAGTATTGATTGTAATACCACGTTCTTTTTCTTCTGGTGCGTTGTCTACGTCAGCATATGATTTAGCTTCCCCACCCATTTTTTTAGAAAGAACTGTTGCGATTGCAGCAGTTAAAGTTGTTTTACCATGGTCAACGTGTCCGATTGTACCAACGTTAGCATGCGTTTTTGAACGGTCAAATTTTTCTTTAGCCATTAGAAAATGCCTCCTCAGAGTTATGTTTTATTTTATTTTAAAATATATACTAAAATTGCTGACTATAGATGGGCCCATCTATAGTTCCGCAATCATAGCTTACAAATTATTTATACTTGATGCAAGATGAAATTTCAATTATTCACCTTTATTTTTTTTGATAATTTCTTCTGCAATTGATTTTGGTACATCTTCATAGTGATCGAACACCATTGAGAATACACCGCGACCTTGTGTTGCAGAACGTAAAGTTGTAGCATAGCCGAACATTTCAGCTAATGGTACCATTGCGCGTACTACTTGAGAGTTACCGCGAGCTTCCATACCCTCAACGCGTCCGCGACGAGCAGTAATGTTACCCATGATATCACCAAGGTACTCTTCTGGAATTACAACTTCAACTTTCATCATTGGCTCTAATAAAGCTGGGCTACATTTTTTAGCAGCTTCTTTTAATGCCATAGAAGCAGCGATTTTGAATGCCATCTCATTCGAGTCAACATCATGGTAAGAACCGAATACTAATTTCGCTTTAATATCGATTAATGGGTAACCAGCAATTACACCGCGATCTAAAGAATCACGTAAACCAGCTTCTACAGCAGGAATGTATTCACGAGGTACAACACCACCAACGATAGCGTTTTCGAATTCAAAGCCTTTACCTTCTTCGTTTGGAGAGAACTCGATCGTTACGTCACCGTATTGACCGCGACCACCAGATTGACGAGTGAATTTACCTTGAACTTTAGCTTCAGAACGGAATGTCTCACGGTAAGATACCATTGGAGCACCAACGTTTGCATCAACTTTAAATTCACGGCGCATACGGTCAACTAGGATGTCTAAGTGTAACTCACCCATACCAGAGATGATCGTTTGTCCAGTTTCTGTGTCAGTGTGAGCACGGAAAGTTGGATCTTCTTCTTGTAATTTAGCTAATGCTTGACCCATCTTATCTTGGTCAGCTTTAGATTTTGGTTCTACAGATAAAGAGATAACTGGCTCTGGGAACTCCATAGACTCTAAAATAACAAGGTTTTTATCGTCACATAAAGTATCACCAGTTGAAGTATCTTTAAGACCTACAGCAGCAGCGATATCACCTGCGAATACTTTTGAAATCTCTTCACGAGAGTTAGCGTGCATTTGTAGGATACGACCTACACGCTCACGTTTACCTTTAGAAGAGTTTTGTACGTAAGAACCAGCTTCTAATGTACCAGAGTACACACGGAAGAATGTTAACTTACCTACGAATGGGTCAGTCATTACTTTGAATGCAAGCGCTGAGAATGGCTCTTCATCAGAAGAATGACGGATGATTTCTTCTTCACCATCAATGTCAGTACCTTTAATGTCAGGAACATCCGTTGGAGCTGGAAGATAATCAACAGCTGCATCTAGCATTTTACGAACACCTTTGTGTTTGAATGCTGTACCACAAAGTACTGGGTAGAATTCTACCGCGATAGTAGCTTTACGGATTGCTGCTTTTAATTCTTCTTTAGTAATTTCTTCGCCTTCTAAGTATTTCTCCATAAGATCTTCATCAACACTTGCAACAGCGTCGATTAATTTCTCACGGTACTCTTCAGCTTGTGCTTTATGAGATTCTGGAATCTCACCAACTGTTACTGCAGTACCCTCTTCGTTACCGTAGAATGTAGCGTTCATTTCTACTAAGTCGATGATAGCTGAGAACTCGTCTTCTGCACCAATTGGTAATTGGATTGGGTGAGCGTTTGCTTGTAAACGTTCATGTAATGTTCCTAAAGAATATAAGAAATCTGCACCCATTTTATCCATTTTGTTGATGAATACGATACGAGGAACCCCGTAAGTAGTAGCTTGACGCCATACTGTTTCAGTTTGAGGCTCAACACCTGATTGAGCATCTAATACTGTTACAGCACCATCAAGTACACGTAAAGAACGTTCTACTTCTACAGTGAAGTCTACGTGTCCAGGAGTATCGATGATGTTGATACGGTGACCAGCCCATTGTGCTGTTGTAGCAGCAGAAGTGATTGTGATACCACGTTCTTGCTCTTGCTCCATCCAGTCCATTTGAGCTCCACCGTCATGCGTTTCACCGATTTTGTGAATCTTACCAGTGTAATAAAGGATACGCTCAGTTGTTGTTGTTTTACCAGCATCAATGTGAGCCATGATCCCAATATTACGAGTATTCTCTAGAGAGAATTCGCGTTTCATAGGAAATTTCTCCTTCCATATTGGGTTAACTGTTTAGATAAAAAACCTTAAGCTCTAGCAAGCTAGAGCTAAGTTTAAATTACCAACGGTAGTGAGCAAACGCTTTGTTCGCTTCTGCCATTTTGTGCATATCTTCACGTTTCTTAACTGAAGCACCAGTGTTGTTTGATGCATCTAAGATTTCGTTAGCTAAACGCTCTTCCATCGTTTTTTCACCACGAAGACGAGAATAGTTAACTAAATAACGTAAACCTAAAGTTGTACGACGTTCTGGACGAACTTCTACTGGTACTTGGTAGTTAGAACCACCAACACGACGAGCGCGTACTTCTAATACTGGCATTACGTTGTTTAATGCAGCTTCAAATACTTCTAAAGCATTTTGACCCGAACGCTCTTGAACTAATTCAAAAGCTCCGTATAAAATCTTTTGAGAAGTACCTCTTTTACCATCAATCATCATTTTGTTGATTAAACGAGTTACTAGTTTCGAATTATAAATTGGATCTGGTAACACGTCACGTTTGGAAACAGGACCTTTACGAGGCATGTGTTTTCCTCCTTTCAAATAGTGGTCTATATAAAATTAAATTATTTTTTTTCTTTAGGGCGTTTTGTTCCGTATTTAGAACGTGATTGTAAACGACCGTTTACACCAGCTGTATCAAGAGCACCACGTACGATATGGTAACGAACACCCGCTAAGTCTTTTACGCGTCCGCCACGGATAAGAACTACACTGTGTTCTTGTAAGTTGTGGCCTTCACCTGGGATATACGCAGTAACCTCAAGTTGGTTAGTTAAGCGTACACGAGCATATTTACGTAAAGCCGAGTTCGGTTTACGTGGTGTCATTGTACCTACACGAGTACAAACTCCGCGTTTTTGTGGAGATTTAACGTCAGTTAAAGATTTTTTAAATGAGTTATAACCTTTGTTTAACGCTGGAGATTTTGATTTCGTGCTTTTAGATTGACGAGGCTTACGTACTAATTGGTTAATTGTAGGCATCGATTTGTCCTCCCTTCATTTTTTCCTTTTTTCAATACCACACATCCAGGTGGTTCATTTTTTGGGTAAAAACAAAGTCTTTGTGTATTTTTACACAAAAACTACATCGCAGTAATCGCAACAACCGCAGCTCCAACATGAATGCCGCAAGCTTTTCCAAGTTCTTTCTTTGAATTGACGTGATAAACTGGTACACCAATTTCTTTCGCGAGAAGAATGGCCGGATCGGTTACCCAATTGTCTGCATCAATTGCGACGAAAAGAGCTGTTACTTGTCCAGCACGCATTGCTTTCACTGCTTGCTTTATACCTATGATTGTTTGACTAGCCTGTTTTACTTGATCGTAAGACATTTTCATATCCTCCTAAGTACAGACAGCTAACTATCAACCTTCAATATATTATCATTCCAAACTTACACTGTCAACCAATATCTTACGAAAAGATCATTAGTTTATTTTGCTTTAAAGAAATGCCTTAGAAAAACTCCGGTAGAGACTAACTCTACCGGAATTGTAATTATTGTAAGGCCTATTCAGCTGTAATTACTTCTTCTGTTTCATCTTGCTCCATACGGATTTGACGGTAACGTTGCATACCTGTACCAGCCGGAACTAGTTTACCGATAATTACGTTTTCCTTCAGACCTAGAAGCTCATCACGTTTACCTTTAATTGCAGCATCCGTTAACACACGTGTTGTTTCTTGGAATGATGCAGCAGATAAGAATGATTCTGTTTCAAGAGAAGCTTTTGTAATACCTAAAATAACAGGGCGACAAGTTGCTGGTGTTTTGCCGTTTAATACAGCATCAACATTTGCCTCAGAGAATTGGTGAATATCCAGTAATGAACCTGGTAATAACTCTGTATCACCTGCTTCGATTACACGCACTTTACGAAGCATTTGGCGAACCATTACTTCGATGTGTTTGTCACCAATTTCTACCCCTTGCATACGGTATACTTTTTGTACTTCTTTTAGTAAATATTCTTGAACTGTTGATACGTCTTTTACTTTTAATAATTGTTTTGGGTCAATTGAACCTTCAGATAAAGTTTGACCTGCAGCAATCATATCACCTTCAATTACTTTTAAACGAGCATTATAAGGTGCTTGATATTTACGCGTTTCAACTTCGCCTTGAATCGTTACTTCTTTTAGACCTTCACGGATTTCATCGATTTCGATTACTTTACCAGAGATTTCAGAGATGACCGCTTGCCCTTTTGGATTACGTGCTTCGAAAATCTCTTGGATACGTGGAAGACCTTGTGTGATATCGTTACCCGCTACCCCACCTGTATGGAATGTACGCATCGTTAACTGCGTACCTGGCTCACCGATAGATTGCGCTGCGATAATACCTACCGCCTCACCAACTTCTACCTCTTCACCAGTAGCTAAGTTCATACCATAACATTTTTTACATACGCCATGTTTTGTATTACATGTGAATGCAGAACGAATTGTAATTTCTTCGATACCCGCTTCGTCAATAACACGTGCAATATCTTGTGTAACTAGACCATCGCGCTCTACGATAACCGCTCCCGTTTCTGGGTGACGAACTGTTTTCTTCACATAACGACCAACGATACGCTCATCTAATGCTTCGATTAATTCGTTACCTTCCATTAACGAGCCGATTAATAAACCGCGATCCGTACCACAGTCGTCTTCACGAACGATAACATCTTGTGCTACGTCTACTAGACGACGAGTTAAGTAACCTGAATCGGCTGTTTTAAGTGCTGTATCGGCTAGACCTTTACGCGCACCGTGTGTAGAGATGAAGTACTCTAATACTGTTAAACCTTCACGGAATGAAGATTTGATTGGTAACTCGATGATTCGTCCAGCCGGGTTGGCCATCAGACCACGCATACCCGCTAACTGAGTGAAGTTCGATGCGTTACCACGGGCACCAGAGTCAGACATCATGAAGATTGGGTTTGTATTTTGTAACGATTTCATCAGCTTACCTTGGATTTCGTCCTTCGCAGCTGTCCATACATTAATAACACGGTTATAACGCTCTTCCTCCGTAATTAAACCACGACGGAATTGAACCATTACTTTATCTACTTTACCTTGTGCTTCTTCAAGGATTACACCTTTGTCTGGTAATACAACGATATCAGATACACCTACTGTAATACCTGCACGTGTAGAATATTTGAAACCTAAGTTTTTCATGCGGTCAAGCATTTTAGAAGTTTCTGTAATATGGAACTCTTTAAATACTTCTGCGATGACATTTCCTAAGAATTTTTTACGGAAAGGATCTACTACAGGTGCGTTTGTGAAGTGTTTCGCTAACACAGCACGACGTTGCGCTTCAATTTTTTCTGTTTCAGATAAATCTGCATAGCCTTCTGTAGCTTCGATTTCTTTTTGTAACGCTTCGTCAATTGTTAAGTTTACGAAGTATTTCTCAGGTGTTTTTTGTTCTAAGTTTGTAGCAGTAGGCTCGTTAATGTAAGGGAATGACTTCGGTAAAATTTCGTTGAAGATTACCTTACCAACCGTAGTTAATAGGAACATGCTATTTTGTTCTTCTGTAAACGTTGGGTTATTCAATGAGCTTGCTTTAATGGCAATACGAGAGTGTAAATGTACATGACCATTTTGGTATGCAATTAGCACTTCATTTGAATTGTTAAAGATTGAACCTTCACCACGCGCGTTTTCACGTTCAAGCGTTAAGTAATAGTTACCTAATACCATATCTTGAGATGGCGTTACGACTGGTTTACCATCTTTCGGGTTCAGGATATTTTGTGCTGCTAACATTAATAAACGAGCTTCTGCTTGCGCTTCTGCTGATAATGGAACGTGAACTGCCATTTGGTCACCATCAAAGTCAGCGTTGTAAGCTGTACATACTAATGGGTGAAGACGAATTGCACGACCCTCTACTAATGTAGGCTCGAATGCTTGAATACCAAGACGGTGAAGCGTCGGTGCACGGTTAAGTAATACCGGATGCTCACGAATTACATCTTCTAAAACGTCCCAAACTTCATTGTGTAAACGCTCAATTTTGCGTTTTGCACTCTTAATGTTATGAGCTAGGCCACGTTCTACTAATTCTTTCATTACGAAAGGCTTGAATAGTTCGATTGCCATTTCTTTCGGAAGACCACATTGGTACATTTTTAAGTTTGGACCTACTACGATAACCGAACGACCAGAGTAGTCTACACGTTTACCAAGTAAGTTTTGACGGAAACGACCTTGCTTCCCTTTCAGCATGTGTGAAAGTGATTTTAAAGGACGGTTACCAGGACCTGTTACAGGACGACCACGACGACCATTATCGATTAATGCGTCAACCGCTTCTTGTAACATACGTTTTTCGTTTTGTACGATGATGCTTGGTGCGCCAAGATCAAGTAAACGTTTTAAACGGTTATTACGGTTGATAACACGACGGTAAAGATCATTTAAGTCAGAAGTTGCGAAACGACCACCATCTAATTGCACCATTGGACGAAGCTCTGGTGGGATTACTGGTAGGACATCTAAAATCATCCACTCTGGTTTGTTACCTGAGTTACGGAATGCTTCTACTACTTCTAAACGCTTAATTGCACGTGTGCGGCGTTGGCCTTGTGCAGATTTTAACTCTTCTTTTAATACAGCTGTTTCGTCTTCTAAATCGATTTTTTCTAAAAGGCGTTTGATTGCTTCTGCACCCATTGCCGCTTCGAATTCGTTGCCGTATTTTTCACGGTATGCACGATATTCTTTTTCAGAAAGTAAATCTTTGAAGCCTAAAGCTGTTTGACCTGGCTCAATTACAACATAAGAAGCAAAGTAAATCACTTCTTCTAGTGCACGAGGAGACATGTCTAAAATAAGACCCATACGGCTTGGAATACCTTTGAAGTACCAAATGTGCGATACAGGTGCTGCAAGTTCGATGTGCCCTTGACGTTCACGACGAACTTTTGCGCGTGTTACTTCTACGCCACAACGGTCACAAACGACGCCTTTATAACGTACACGCTTATATTTACCACAGTGACATTCCCAGTCTTTCGTTGGTCCGAAAATGCGTTCACAGAATAGACCATCTTTTTCTGGTTTTAATGTACGGTAATTGATTGTTTCTGGTTTTTTAACTTCACCATATGACCAAGAGCGAATCTTGTCTGGAGAAGCTAAACCAATTTTCATATATTCAAATTCATTAACATCGATCAAGGAGCCTACCTCCCTTAAGTTATAAGTCTTAAATGACTTTTCATTGTAGCTCTGCTATTGCAAAAATTTCATTCTAGGCCATTATGAAATCTGCTTTTTTCAATCGTTATAAAAGAAAAATCGGGCAGGGCATATACCTGCCCGATTCAATTTGAAATTATTCAAATGACTCTACTGGGTCTTCTTTATCATCATTAGCTTGGCGTTCCGTTTCTGGAGCTGGTGCAACGGCTACTTCATCTTCATCGTCAAGGTCGCGTAATTCTACTTCCTCATCGTTGATTGTAAGCATCTTCACATCCATACCTAATGACTGAAGTTCTTTAATTAATACTTTAAATGATTCTGGTACACCTGGTTCTGGTACACTTTCACCTTTAACGATGGCTTCGTATGTTTTTACACGACCTACAACGTCATCCGATTTTACAGTTAAAATCTCTTGTAACGTGTAAGCAGCACCATAAGCTTCAAGTGCCCAAACCTCCATCTCACCGAAACGTTGACCACCGAATTGTGCTTTACCACCAAGCGGTTGTTGCGTTACTAATGAGTAAGGACCAGTTGAACGTGCGTGAAGTTTATCATCAACCATGTGCGCTAATTTGATCATGTACATGATCCCAACAGAAACACGGCTGTCGAATGGTTCACCTGAACGTCCATCATAAAGAATTGTTTTACCGTCACGGTTCATACCAGCTTCTTCCATCGTTTCCCAAACATCTTCTTCGTTAGCACCGTCAAATACTGGTGTCGCCATGTGTACGCCTAAGTAGCGTGCAGCCATACCTAAATGAAGCTCTAACACTTGTCCGATGTTCATACGAGAAGGTACCCCTAATGGGTTAAGCATGATATCCACTGGTGTGCCGTCTGGCATGAATGGCATATCTTCTTCTGGTAAGATTCGTGAGATTACCCCTTTGTTACCATGGCGTCCGGCCATTTTGTCCCCAACGCGGATTTTACGTTTTTGAACAATATAAGCACGAACTAATTGGTTAACACCCGGTGGTAATTCGTCACCGTCTTCACGGTTAAAGACTTTAACGTCTAAAATGATACCGCCAGCACCGTGTGGTACACGTAAAGACGTGTCACGTACTTCGCGGGCTTTTTCACCGAAGATAGCATGTAATAAACGCTCTTCTGCAGTTAACTCCGTAACCCCTTTAGGCGTAACTTTACCTACTAAAATATCACCGTCACGTACTTCTGCACCGATACGAATAATTCCGCGGTCGTCGAGGTTACGAAGTGCATCCTCCCCTACGTTTGGAATGTCACGTGTGATTTCTTCAGGTCCAAGCTTAGTATCACGAGATTCTGATTCATATTCTTCAATATGAACAGAAGTATATACATCATCTTTTACAAGGCGTTCGCTCATAATAACAGCATCCTCGTAGTTGAAGCCATCCCAAGTCATGAACGCAACAAGTACGTTTTGACCAAGTGCTAATTCACCACGCTCCATTGAAGGACCGTCAGCTAAAATATCACGAGGTTTGACACGGTCGCCAACTTTTACGATTGGACGTTGGTTATATGAAGTACCTTGGTTTGAACGAATGAATTTTTGTAATTTGTATTTGACTAAGTCGCCCTTCACTTCTTTGCCGTCAATTTCTTCGATTGTACGAACGTGGATTGTGCGAGCTTCTACATGCTCAACAATACCGTGTTTTTTAGCAACAACAGCGGCACCTGAATCACGAGCGTCCACGTGCTCCATACCAGTACCAACGTATGGTGCGTTTGGATATAGTAAAGGAACAGCTTGACGTTGCATGTTTGCACCCATTAACGCACGGTTTGAGTCGTCGTTTTCTAAGAATGGAATACATGCAGTAGCGGCAGAGACTACTTGTTTTGGAGATACGTCCATGTAGTCGATACGATCGCGGTTGAACACCGTGTTATCCCCACGGAAACGACCAACTACTTCTTCTTTTGCAAAAGTACGCTCTGCTGTTAATTCAGAGTTTGCTTGTGCAACTACATAGTTATCTTCTTCGTCAGCAGTTAAGTAATGGATTTCATCTGTAACCGCACCTGTTTCCGGGTCTACTCGGCGATAAGGTGTTTCGATAAAGCCAAACTTATTTACTTTTGCGAATGAAGATAATGAGTTGATAAGACCGATGTTTGGTCCCTCAGGCGTCTCGATTGGACACATACGACCATAGTGTGAGTAGTGAACGTCACGTACTTCCATACCTGCGCGCTCACGTGTTAAACCACCTGGCCCTAATGCAGATAAACGTCGTTTGTGCGTTAACTCAGCTAATGGGTTTGTTTGGTCCATGAACTGAGATAATTGAGAAGAACCAAAGAACTCTTTAATTGATGCAATAACTGGACGGATATTGATTAATTGTTGTGGTACAATTGCAGCTGTGTCATTGATAGACATACGCTCACGTACTACACGTTCCATACGAGATAAACCGATACGGAATTGGTTTTGTAGTAACTCACCAACTGAACGTAAACGACGGTTACCTAAATGGTCAATATCGTCTGTGTTACCTACGTCATATAATAAGTTAAAGAAGTATGATACCGAAGCCAAAATATCTGCTGGTGTAAGGTTTTTTACTTCTTCATCAATATAAGCGTTTGAAATAACGTTGATTTCTTTTTGTGCTTCATCATTTGGTGCGAAAATCTTAATAGATTGGATTGTTACATCATCTTCTAACACGCCACCGTTTTGGCTTAATGTTTTGAAGCCAGCGCCGTCCTCTAAAGCTGGAATTAACTTATCTAATGTACGACGATCTAATAACGTACCCGCTTCTACAAGAATTTCACCCGTTTCTGGATTCACAATTGTTTCAGCTACCGTTTGGTTGAATAAACGATTTTTAATATGAAGCTTTTTGTTCATTTTGTAACGACCAACATTGGCTAAATCATAACGTTTAGCGTCGAAGAAACGAGAATATAATAAATTTTTCGCTGATTCAACAGTTGGTGGTTCACCTGGACGTAAACGTTCATAGATTTCAAGAAGTGCCTTTTCAGTACCTTCTGTATTATCTTTTTCTAACGTATTACGTAAATATTCATTGTCGCCAATGATATCGATAATTTCTTGGTCAGTGCCAAAACCTAATGCACGTAAAAGTACTGTTACTGGTAATTTACGTGTACGGTCGATACGCACATATACTACATCTTTCGCGTCAGTTTCATATTCTAACCATGCACCACGGTTTGGAATAACTGTTGCACCGAAGCCTTTTTTACCGTTTTTATCTGTTTTTTCGTTGAAGTATACACTTGGAGAACGAACTAACTGAGATACGATAACACGTTCAGCACCGTTAATAATAAACGTGCCTGTTTCTGTCATTAGTGGGAAATCCCCCATGAAGACATCTTGTTCTTTTACTTCGTTTGTTTCTTTGTTGTGTAAACGTACTTTCACGCGTAATGGTGCTGCGTAAGTCACGTCACGTTCTTTACACTCATCGACATCATACTTAGGATCTCCTAATGTATAGTCGACAAATTCTAATGAAAGATTACCTGTAAAATCCTCGATTGGAGAAATGTCGTGGAACATCTCACGCAATCCTTCTTCAAGGAACCACTCATAAGATGCTGTTTGAATCTCGATTAAATTCGGAAGTTCCAGCACCTCACTAATACGCGCAAAGCTTCTACGCTGGCGGTGTTGTCCGTACTGAACTAGTTGACCTGTCAACTCATTCACCCCTCAATAAAGCGATAATAGGTCTTTGCAAAACCTTACAAATAGTGTATGATTTCGAAAGACAGAAAGAAAACGAGACTTTTTATAAACCTCATTTCCGGTTAAACTTAACTTATTCTTAGTAAGTATACCCGTAATATTGTTTAAGTTATGCAAAAGGGCACACTACTTCAAAATAATAATTTTGCATTTTATAATGTTAACATAGTCGATTTGTCAAGTCAATATTCGAAACGTATCTTACTTATTTTTTTGCACATACAATCCAATACCCTTTTTTCTTCTCAACAACATCTACTTCCGAAAACATCTCCTCTAAATGACTCACCGTTGATGGCGCACCTTGTTTCTTCTGAATCACTACCCACAGCTCGCCGTTTTCCACTAATAATTCATATGCTTGATCATAAAATCTAAAAATCGTTTCTTTTCCAGCACGAATCGGTGGATTGGTTAAAATAGCAGCGGCTTGTGTTCCAGCTTCTACAGCACTTAAGCCGTCACTTTCAAAAATACGTACATTTTGAACCCCGTTTAGTTGAGCGTTTTTTTGCGATAAACCAATCGCACGGGTATTAATATCCATCATTAATACGTCTCGCTCCGGATAATTCTTTGCGATTGATAAGCCAATCGGTCCATAGCCACAACCAACATCCAGTACAACACCTTCTACTTTCGGCATTTCAAAAGCATCGATTAACACACGGGAACCAAAATCTACTTCGCTTTTACTGAATACACCTGCATCTGTTTCAAATGTAAATGTATGTCCTAATAAAGTAAACTTCCATTGGCGTGGTTTACTTTCCGTTTGAGGCTTATTTGAATAATAATGTTCAGACATGTGGAACACGCCTCCTAAATAGATGGTAGAAAATAGCTTTCACATCAAATAGCGTGAAAGGATTTTTCATATGTGGAGTTTTACGAAAAAAGTATTTCTTCTAATCCACTACATAAAGAAAAGCTCGCCGCAAAATTGTGACGAGCTTTCCTTATGAAACTAAGTACAGGACTTAGTAAAGTAAGTTAAACTGAAATTATTTAACTTCTACAGTAGCGCCAACTTCTTCAAGTTTAGCTTTGATTGCTTCAGCGTCTTCTTTAGATACGCCTTCTTTAAGAGCTTTAGGAGCGTTGTCAACAACCTCTTTAGCTTCTTTTAAACCTAAACCAGTGATTTCACGAACCACTTTGATTACTTTGATTTTTTCTCCACCAGCAGATGCTAATACTACATCAAATTCTGATTTTTCTTCAGCGCCACCAGCTGCACCGCCAGCTACTACAGCTACAGGAGCTGCTGCTGTTACACCGAATTCTTCTTCGATTGCTTTTACTAAATCGTTTAATTCTAGAACTGTCATAGCTTTGATAGCTTCTAAGATTTGCTCTTTGTTCATTTTAATTTCCTCCTATTGGATGTTTATTGGGTTTTAGGCCGTTAAGCCGATTTTTGAAGTGAAGATGCGATTAAGCGCCTTGTTCTTCTTTTTGATCTGCAACAGCTTTTGTTGCAAGTGCGAAGTTGCGCACTGGAGCTTGAAGTACAGATAAAAGCATTGATAATAGACCTTCGCGTGATGGAAGTTCTGCAAGAGCTTTAACGTCTTCAACAGATGCGACAGTACCTTCGATGATACCAGCTTTAATTTCTAACGCTTCGTTTTTCTTAGCGAAATCGTTAATGATTTTAGCTGGAGCTACTACGTCCTCGCTAGAGAATGCGATAGCGTTTGGTCCAGTTAAAGATTCGTTGATTCCTTCTAAACCAGCGGCTTCAGCAGCACGACGAGATAAAGTGTTTTTGTAAACTTTAAACTCTACACCAGCTTCACGTAATTGCTTACGTAATTCTGTTACTTGTCCTACAGTTAAACCACGGTAGTCAACTACTACTACAGATGCAGCAGCTTTGAATTTTTCAGTGATTTCTTCAACTTGAACTTTTTTAGTTTCGATTGCTTTGCTCATGATGACACCTCCTATTAGAATGAGTCATTTATACCGACAAAGAAAAGCCTCTATATCTTAATAGACACAGAGGCTGAAAGTACATCATCTTAAAAAGAATCCGAACTCCGATGTCCTCGGTAGGATCATTAAGTGACAAGTCACTCCTACTGTCTACGGTACAAATGGATGATTCACAACAGCACCCATCTTACCAAGTAAGCGGCCCGTTGTCAAGTAATTAAATTAAAACGATTACTAGAATTGTTTTAATTATTTGATTCCTACGTTAGCAGCGTCAACTTTTACAGCAGGACCCATTGTAGTTGTAATATTTACAGACTTCATGTAAGTGCCTTTTGATGCAGCTGGCTTAGCTTTTTGAATTACTTCAAATACAGCTAAGAAGTTTTCTACTAATTTTTCTGTCTCGAAAGAAACTTTACCGATAGGAGCGTGGATGATACCAGCTTTTTCAGCGCGGTATTCTACTTTACCAGCTTTGATTTCTTCGATAGCTTTTGTTACGTCGAAAGTAACTGTGCCTGTTTTAGGGTTTGGCATTAAGCCTTTTGGTCCTAATACACGACCTAATTTACCAACTTCACCCATCATGTCAGGTGTTGCCACGATTACATCGAAATCGAACCAACCTTGTTGGATTTTGTTTACCATATCTGAATCGCCTACGTAGTCAGCACCAGCAGCTTCTGCTTCTTTAGCTTTCTCACCCTTAGCGAATACTAATACTTTTTGAGTTTTACCAGTACCGTGTGGTAATACTACTGCACCACGGATTTGTTGGTCATTCTTACGAGTGTCGATACCTAATTTGAACGCTACTTCTACAGTTGCATCGAAGTTAACTGTAGATGTTTTTTGCGCTAATGCTACTGCTTCTTCTACAGAATATAAAGTAGCGCGATCGATTAATTTAACTGCATCTTGCATTTTTTTACCTTTTTTAGCCATTATAAATTTCCTCCTTGATTGTGGTTGTAACGGATTTGACCTCCCACGAATAAAGGTTGCTCACTCTTCTAAATGAATATCCGAGTGCAGCAACCTTCCAAAAACAAAAACATCATCAAGTGTGAAGATGGGATTAGTCTTCGATAGTGATACCCATGCTTCGTGCAGTACCTTCAACCATTAACATTGCAGCTTCAACTGAAGCAGCGTTAAGGTCTGGCATTTTTTGTTCAGCGATTTCGCGAACTTTATCACGTTTAACTGTTGCAACTTTCTTACGGTTTGGTTCACCTGATCCAGATTGGATACCAGCTGCTACTTTAAGTAATACCGCTGCAGGTGGAGTTTTAGTAATGAAAGTGAATGAACGGTCTTCGAATACTGAAATTTCAACTGGAATAATTAAACCAGCTTGATCAGCAGTACGAGCGTTAAATTCTTTACAGAATCCCATGATGTTAACACCTGCTTGACCTAATGCAGGACCAACTGGTGGTGCTGGGTTTGCTTTACCAGCAGGGATTTGAAGTTTTACAACTTTAATAACTTTTTTAGCCACGAGACACACCTCCTTAAGTCCGTGATGTGGTAATTGGGTTGCCCCTCCCACTCAAATATCTGTTCGTCAGCTAACTTGCCGATAACATTAAAACTAATTTTATATCACACGTCATTTTTATGACAGTCTGACCTATGAAATGATAACACTTTTAAAATGCTTAATCAAGTATAAATAATTCTATATTTTTTGAACTTGGTTAAAGTCAAGTTCCATCACTGTTTCTCGACCAAACATATCAACTAAAACTTTTAATTTCGCTTTTTCGATATCTACTTCTTCTACGCGACCTTGGAAATGTGCGAATGGTCCTTCAAGAACTTCCACAACTTCACCAACAGTAATTTCAATTTCACCTAGTTGTTGTTGATTCATGCCCATTTGAGCAAGTAAGCGTTCAGCTTCTTCTGGTAAAAGCGGCGTTGGTTTTACACCACCACCTGAAGAACCAATAAACCCTGTTACGCCTGGTGTGTTACGTACTACATACCATGCATCATCCGTCATGATTAGTTCTACTAATACATAACCCGGGAAAATTTTACGCATAACCGCTTTTTTCTTACCGTCTTCTTTTACGTCAATTTCTTCGTGTTCTGCTACGATGACGCGGAAAATTTTATCTTGCATCCCCATCGTTTCTACACGTTTTTCAAGGTTTGCTTTCACTCGGTTTTCATAACCCGAATACGTATGCACTACATACCAATTTTTCTCCATATTAGGTAGGACTAAATCGTCCGTCCCTCCTTTACATTAAATGTGTTAAGGCTTGATTCCTCAGTCACAAATTTCAAAATCTATTTCTTCAAACAAAGCTTATTCGTTTTAAAACAAATGAAAAAACCCGTTATTTAAAATGGACGGGCTCTTTCGCAATATTAACATGACGTAGCTTATAGAGACAAGAACCAACGGAATAATTCTGAGATTCCTAAATCTACAACTGTAAAGAATAACGCCATGACGATTACCGTTGTTACTACAACAACCGTGTACTTTGTTAACTCTTTGCTTTTTGGCCAGCTTGTTTTACGCATTTCAGAGCCGACTTCTTGTAAAAAGTTCGATACCTTACTCATTTTGCCTACCCCCGAACACCAAATTAATCTATGTTTCGTTTATAACGTTTGTTTATGCATTGTATGTTCATTGCAATGCGAGCAAAACTTTTTAAGCTCTAAACGCTCAGTAGCTCCCTCTTTTTTAGGGATACTATAGTTTCTTGAGCCGCATTTATCACAACTTAAAACGACTTTTTTTGCCATATTTTATCACCTTTTCGGCATTTTGTCCTTTAAAGACTAACACCTAATTTTGCCACTGTCAACAAAGGTTCCTATGCTTTAGGTCATTTCTTTTAGCTCTAAATGACGCTCCAATTTACGCTTTACGCGCTGCAGTGCATTGTCGATTGATTTGACATGGCGATTTAATTCTTCTGAAATTTCATTATAGGATTGCCCTTCTAGATAGCGCGTTAGTACTTGTTGTTCGAGCTCACTCAATACCTCGCCCATCTTTTGCTCTAAATAAAGATAATCCTCACGATTAATCATCAAATATTCCGGGTCATCTGAAATAGGGCTTGTAATAATGTCCATTAATGTGCGCTCCGATTCTTCATCATAAATCGGCTTGTCAAGTGACACATAGGAATTCAGTGGAATATGCTTTTGACGTGTAGCTGTTTTGATTGCTGTAATGATTTGCCTTGTAATACACAGTTCAGCAAATGCGCGAAACGATGCAAGTTTATCCTCTTTAAAATCACGAATTGCCTTGTATAAACCAATCATGCCTTCTTGAATAATATCTTCTCGGTCCGCCCCTATTAGAAAATAAGACCGTGCTTTCGATTTCACAAATAATCGATATTTAGAAATCAAAAAATCTAACGCATCTGTATTGCCTAGATGCACCTGCTCTACAAGTTGTTCATCTGTTAAATGTTCAAATTGCCGTACCATTTGTAACTTCTCACTTTTAAGCAATAAAAATCACCTCGAGCTACGCCAGAATAAATTAGGAACAGTATAACTTAATTGGAAAAAACGAGCAAATTATTATTTGAGCCCTCTTCGCCACTTTTCAAATTGCAACTCAACCTCTTTTGATAATTTAATGCGTGAAGCTGGTTTTTCTTCACGGGCTTCTTTTACTTTGGAAGAAATTTTTGATTGAATAATTTGCATTTCAATTTCAAGTTCACGTGCTGATTTTCGCAGTGCACCATGACCAAAGACAACATTTTGCTCTGTCATATCGGACGTGGCTACATGAATTTGAACCTTACGCCCTTTTAACTCATTAGATAACTTTTCAATACGCTCATCCGCTGTTTCATTTTTGCGGGTATAAATCACTTCAACAGCATGCTGAATATAAAGCTGCTCCGTACCCGGTACAAGATGCGCATCAAAGACGACAATAACACGCCACCCTGTATGCGCTTTATATTCAGCCATTCGCTCAATTAAGCGATCACGGGCATCTTCAAAGTGTGGCTCACGTAGAGGACGCAGCTCACGCCAAGCGCCAATCATATTGTAGCCGTCTACTAGCAAAATATTTTGCATATTAACCGTTTACTTCTTGGCGTTTACGGTACACTTCGTACATTAGTAGTGCTGCCGCAACAGAAGCATTTAGCGATGTTACATGACCAATCATCGGCAAATGGTATAAGAAATCACATTTATCTTTTAATAGACGGCTCATTCCTTTACCCTCACTACCAATAATTAAAGCAAGTGGTAATGTTGCATCCATATTGCGATAATCTTGAGAACCTTTTGCGTCCGTACCAGCAATCCATACGCCGCGCTCTTTTAGCTCATCTACTGTCTGTGCTAAATTGGTCACACGTACAACCGGCACATGCTCAATTGCCCCTGTCGAAGCTTTGGCCACAACCGCCGTTAACCCCACCGCACGACGCTTCGGAATAATAATCCCGTGTACACCAATTGCATCTGCTGTACGCATAATAGAGCCTAAATTATGCGGATCTTCTAGCTCATCTAAAATCATGAAAAATGGGTCTTCATTTTTGGCTTTGGCTGCAGCAAATAAATCATCTAACTCTGCATAATCATACGCCGCCACAGAAGCAACAATGCCTTGATGATTCTCTGCTAATTTATCAATCTTTTGTTTTGGAACAAATTGCACTAATACCCCTTGCTCTTTCGCTAAATCAATTAACTCTTGAATGCCGGTTTTCTTTACACCTTCAGCAATCCATACTTTATTTATTTCACGACCCGAACGCAGTGCCTCAAGTACTGGATTTTTACCGGCAATCATCTCTCCGCTTACTTCTTCTGATACATTTTGTGGCTTGTCCGGCTGTTTTTTCTCTGGTGCTTTAAAGGATGACTTCTTGTCGCGACCTTTAAAATCACGCGATGTGTTACGATCTCGTTGTCTTCTTTCCGCCATAATTACACTCCTTTTGACTGCTCTACAATAACAATTGCATAGTCAATAATTTCATTTGCTCGCGCTAGCTCTTTACATAAAAATAAATAGCCTAATACCGCTTCAAAGCCCGAGCTGTTGCGATATGTGCGTACGTCTGTATTTTTAGGAACAGAGCCGGATTTCGCATTGCGTCCTCTGCGAAATACCGCCTGTTCGTCTTCTGTTAAAAAATTTTCTTCAAGCATGCGGTGCACAATATCGGATTGTGCCTTTGCTGATACATACTTTGTCGCTTCTTTGTGCAAAGTATGTGGCTTTGCACGCCCTAATAAAATTAAATGCTCGCGAATGCGTTGTTCTAGCACGGCATCGCCCATATAAGCCAGTGCCAATGCATTTAATTGCTTGATTTCATGTGGTGATTGCATTATTGACCTCGTTTCCAGCGCGTCCCTTGACGAGTATCTTCCAGCACGATGTCCATGCTCAGTAATTGGTCGCGAATTTCGTCTGAACGAGCAAAATCGCGGTTTTTACGTGCGGCATTACGTTCTTCGATTAATGCTTCAATTTCTTCGTCAAGTAAGCCGGTCTCTACCTTTACTTGAATCCCCAATACATCACCGATCGTGTCAAACATCGTCAACATCGTTTGCAGTACAGCTCTATCTGTATTCGCTTCGTTTAAGTAGACGTTTGCAATACGAGATAGTTCGAATAAAACGGAAATGGCATTTGCCGTGTTGAAATCATCGTTCATCGCTAGCTCGAAATCAACTTTTGCTTGATTCACCTTTGCCATCCACTCCTCGCTATTATCGCCCAAACTTGCAGAAGAAGCTAATCGATGCTCTACGTTTGCATAAGATGTACGGATACGATCCAAGCCATTTTTCGCAGCCTCCACTAAATCTTGTGCGAAGTTGATTGGGTGACGGTAATGCACTGATAGCATGAAGAAGCGCAACACTTGTGGGTCAATTTGCTGACGAATATCATGCACTAAAATAAAGTTCCCTAAAGACTTCGACATCTTTTCATTATCGATATTAATATACCCATTATGCATCCAGTAACGTGCAAATGTTTTGTCATTATGCGCTTCTGACTGAGCAATTTCGTTTTCGTGATGCGGGAATGTTAAATCTTGCCCACCCGCGTGAATATCGATTGTATCGCCTAAGTGCTCACGCGCCATTACAGAACATTCAATATGCCAGCCCGGACGCCCCGCTCCCCATGGTGAGTCCCATTTTACCTCACCTGGTTTTGCCGCTTTCCATAACGCAAAATCTAATGGGTCTTCTTTTTTCTCGCCCGCTTCAATACGCGCCCCAACCTTTAAATCATCAATCGATTGATGGCTTAATTTTCCGTAACCATTGAATTTACGCGTGCGGTAATAAACATCGCCTTGAGATTCATATGCATAGCCTTTGTCAATTAGCACTCGAATAAAGTCAATAATATCGTCCATATGCTCAGTTACACGAGGATGTGCGTCTGCCTTTTTGCAGCCTAAAGCTGTAATATCTTCAAAATACGCGGCAATAAAGCGCTCCGTTAATTCAGATGTTTCTTCACCCAGCTCATTTGCTGCTTTAATAATTTTGTCATCAACGTCTGTAAAGTTCGATACAAACTTCACCTCGTACCCTGCGTATTGTAAATAGCGACGCACCGTATCATAAACGATAACCGGGCGTGAATTACCAATATGGATGTAATTGTATACAGTCGGTCCGCATACATACATGCTCACTTTGCCCTCTTCTTGCGGCACAAATGGCTCTTTTTGTCGTGTTAATGTATTAAAAATTTGAATGTTCATCATTATTGCTCCTTTTTTAAGTTTGCAATCTCTTGTTGTAATTTTTCGAGCGTCTTCTCTAAGGAATCGCAACGATCACCGACTGGGTCAGGGATATTTTGGTGATCCAGTTTTTTCGCTTCTGTACGAATGCCGTCAATCATCACCACTTTACCTGGAATTCCTACAACCGTTGCATTTGGTGGTACTTCTTTTAAGACGACCGAGCCCGCACCAATTTTACTGTTTGCACCGATTGTAATGGAGCCGAGTACTTTTGCTCCTGTTGCAACTAAGACCCCGTCTTCTAATGTTGGATGACGTTTTCCCTTTTCTTTCCCTGTACCACCTAATGTCACGCCTTGATAAAGTGTCACATCATTGCCGATTTCACAAGTTTCACCAATCACGACTCCCATCCCGTGGTCAATGAAAAAGCGACGACCAATTTTTGCACCCGGATGAATTTCGATGCCAGTAAAAAATCGGCTAACTTGAGAAATCGCACGTGCGATAAAGAAAAATTTACGTTTGAAAAACCAATGTGCAATGCGATGTGACCAGATGGCATGTAAGCCCGAATACGTTAATACAACCTCAAATACGCTACGTGCTGCTGGGTCATTTTCAAAAATATTAGCAATGTCTTCCCTTATACGTTTAAACATTTTTTACCCCCTCTTTTTGGTTTTTTGAAAAAAATAAAGCGCCCCTGCCACCTAAATAAGGTGACAGAGACGCATAAATAGCGCGGTTCCACTCTGGTTGAAGAAAGCTGTACACTTCCTTCCGCTTGAAAGTCCTGTAACGGGGACAAGGCGATTTAACCTACTATAAGTTCAATTAAATACTCGAAGGTGCATTTCTGCTTTGCCTTGACCTGGATCACTTTCAGCCGGTGATGACCCTCTCTAATAGGTGTGCTCTGCGTACTTCTCCTTCTCAACGCGTTAACGTTATTTGAAATCGTACATTCATTGTACAATTTTTTCTCGAAAAATCAATTACTTTGTTTGTTTGATACGCGTATTAATTAGCGTATTTCTCTACACGTGCAATCACTTTTTCTTTACCAATTAAAGCAATCGCATTTGGTAATTCCGGACCATGTGTTTGACCTGTTGTTACAACACGGATTGGCATGAATAGGTTTTTACCTTTCGCCCCTGTTTCTTTTTGTACGGCTTTAATAGCTGCTTTAATTGAATCCGCATCAAACGATTCAAGTGCTACTAATTGCGCTTTGAATGCCGTCATTACGGCTGGTACCGTTTCACCAGCTAACACGGCTTGTGCTTCCTCATCATATGAAATTTCTTCTGTGAAGAATAGGCTCGATAACTCCACGATTTCCGCACCGAAGCTCATTTGCTCATGGTAAAGACCGATTAAATCAGATGCCCAAGCTTGTTGCTCTGCAGATAATTCCTCTGGTAAAAGTCCGGCTTTTTGTAAGTGTGGTAATGCTAATGCCACCACTTCTTCACGTGATAATTTTTTGATGTATTGGTTATTCATCCATGTAAGCTTTGTTTTATCAAACATCGATGGCGATTTTGATAAACGTTTTTCATCGAATAATTGGATGAACTCATCATGTGAGAAAATTTCTTCTTCACCTTCTGGAGACCAGCCAAGTAAGCTAAAGAAGTTGAACATTGCTTCTGGTAAGTAACCAAGATCTTTATATTGCGCAACGAATTGGATAATCGACTCATCACGTTTTGATAATTTTTTGCGGTCTTCATTGACGATTAATGTCATATGACCGAAACGTGGATATTCCCAGCCAAATGCATCAAAAATCATCATTTGTTTTGGTGTGTTTGATAAATGCTCTTCTCCACGGAATACATGTGTAATTTCCATAAAGTGATCATCTAAAACGACGGCATAGTTGTATGTTGGGATACCATTAGCTTTTACAAGTACCCAATCCCCGATATCTTTTGACTCGAATGATACATCACCACGAACTAAATCCGTGAAGTTATATGTCACGTTTTCTGGAACGCGCATACGAATTGTATATGGAATACCAGCAGCCTCTTTTTGCGCTACTTCTTCAGCCGTTAAATGACGACACTTCCCATCATATGTTGGTGCAGCTACACCGTTTGCTTTTTGCGCTTCACGAGATGCCTCTAACGCTTCTGAAGAACAGAAGCATTTGTATGCTTTACCTTCTGCTAATAATTTATCAGCATGTTCTTTATAAATATCTAAACGCTCCATTTGACGATATGGTGCGTATGGGCCACCGATATCAATTGACTCATCTGGTATAATACCTAACCAACGTAAGTTATCTAACTGAGAAGCTTCGCCGCCCTCTACGTTACGCTCGATATCTGTATCTTCAATACGTACCACAAAAGTACCATTGTGATGTTTAGCATATAAATAGTTGAATAAAGCTGTACGCGCGCCACCGATATGTAAAAATCCTGTTGGCGATGGTGCATAACGAACGCGAACTGGTTTCGTCATAATATTGCCTCCTAAATTTAAGCGTCAGAATAGTTTTCGACCCTTTTCATTCCGTTCATTTTACCACTTGCCGTTCGTAAATAAAAGTGGTGCGCGCTGAATTCGTGCGCACACCCTCTCTCTTAGGCTTTTATTAAAAGAATGGTTGCCATTGAAGCAATCCCCTCTTCACGACCGACAAAGCCTAATTTTTCAGTTGTCGTTGCTTTGACATTTACTTGTGATGGGTCGGCATTGAGCAACTGTGCGATACGATTGCGCATAGGCTCGATATACGGTGCCATCTTTGGACGCTGCGCCATAATCGTGCAGTCCACATTTCCTAATTTATAGCCGCGCTCCTCTACCATTTTCCAAATATAAGCAAGTAATTTGGCTGAATCGGCATCTTTCCATTCAGGATCTGTATCTGGGAAATGACGTCCGATATCCCCTTCACCGATTGCGCCAAGTGCTGCGTCTGTCACGGTATGTAATAAAACATCTGCATCGGAATGGCCTAATAATCCGCGCTCATGTGGAATGGTAATACCGCCTAAAATTAATGGACGTCCTTCTGCAAACTCGTGAACGTCAAAACCTTGTCCAATTCGAAACATATCGTCGCTAGCTTCATTAACAAAGCTAGCCTTCACCTTCTTTCTCGTAATCTCATTAGCACTAGTATAATCAACTTCTTTGAAAAAAGCACATTTCTCAGCATTTTGGCAGCAAAAGCACCTTGAAAAATAAGTTCATTTTTCAAGGTACACCGATTAATTTGTTTGCGTTCTCCGATGAATAATCGCTTCTCCAAAAATTAAATCTTCCTGCGTTGTCATTTTGACATTTTCATAGCTGCTTTCAACAATATGAATCTCATGCCCCAAACGTTCCACAAGCATTGCCTCATCTGTTCCTAAAAAGCCGACCTTCTCCGCTACATCTTCCGCTTGTGCTAACAAATCAAAACGGAATGCTTGCGGTGTTTGAATCATCCAAAGCGAATCGCGATCTACCGTTTCTTTAATCAATCCATTTTCAACGACCTTCATCGTATCCTTCGCGCGTACACCGGCAATGGCTGCCCCTTTATGATAGGCGACATTCGTTAGCTCCGTAATTGTTGGTACTTTAATAAATGGGCGTGCCGCATCATGGACAAGCACCACTTCAACTGCCTGCATTTCTTTTATACATGAATGCACCGAATGTTGACGTTCAGCCCCACCAGTCGGCAAGCCTTTTACTTTTGTAATCGCGTATTTTGCTAATAATGATTGAATAAGCGCTCGTTCTTCATCCTTTACCGCAAGCCATATGCCCGTGCAGTTTTCATCCTGTTCAAAGACCAATAATGTATGCACTAAAATAGGTTTGTCGACTAATGTTAAAAATAATTTATTTTGCCCGGCACCCATACGCTTCCCGCTTCCTGCTGCTGGCAAAACGACTTCATAACGCAAAATGCTTCACTTCCTACTCTTCTTTTGGCTTAGCGAAAATCATACGGCCCGCTGACGTTTGCAACACGCTTGTTACAGTTACTGTAATCGCCTGGCCGATATAGCTTCGACCGCCCTCCACAACAATCATTGTACCGTCATCTAAATAAGCAACACCTTGGTTATGCTCCTTACCATCTTTAATGACGACAACTTGCATATTCTCACCCGGAATAACGACCGGCTTTACCGCATTCGCTAAATCATTAATATTCAATACTTCCACGCGGTGCAAGTCACATACTTTATTTAAATTGAAATCATTTGTTAAAATTTTGGCGTCCATTTTTTTCGCAAGACGCACTAATTTTAAATCAACTTCTGAAATGTCTTCAAAATCAATCTCTGTAATTAATACCGTCGATGCACGCTCATCTTGTAGACGCTTCAAAATATCGAGCCCTCGCCGACCACGCGTACGTTTTAGCGTATCAGATGAATCCGCAATATGCTGCAGCTCCGTTAATACAAATTGCGGTACAACTAAAATCCCCTCAACAAAGCCTGTTGCCGAAATATCTGCAATACGTCCATCAATAATGACACTTGTATCAAGTAGTTTATATTGCTTTTGAACATCAACTTCTTTTCCTGCGCTCTCTCCAGAACGCTTTTTCGATGCTTTTCCTGCAAATATTTGCAATAATTCCTCCCGCTTTGTAAAACCTAAACGGAATCCTAAATAACCAAGGATAATCGATAAAATCACTGGAACTACCGAGGTAATCGACTTAATAATAGGAATATTCAATTGATTAATCGCTACACCAGCCAATGTCGCTACACTTAAACCGACAATTAAACCAAGCGTACCAAACAACAAATCTGAAGCAGGCAATTTAAATAGCTTTTCTTCTGACCACGTAATCAGCTTTACAAAGTAATCCGATAACGCAAATGATAATACAAATAATAAAGCAGCACCTATCGCAACACTAAAATATGGATTATTAAGCCATGGATGGGATGATAAATTCATAAATTCGTATAATGGCGGTAAGAAAATTAGGCCTAATGCTCCACCGATAAATAAAAATGCTACTTGAATTACTTTCTTCAACATACAATTCACCTCCATATAATAATTATACATACAACCTTCGTTTATGGCGAAAACTAGCTCCTATCGTGTACTACAACAGAAATCAACAATTTAATCTATTTTATAACAAAATACGCTACTTCATATAAATATTCTCTATTTACAGCACCTTTTGCATTAAAAATCATTTGTTAAATTTGCAAGATATCTTTTTGATAATGACAGAGTTCCTTCAAAAAACTATCCTCCTGTAGCTTCTATTATTTTTTTAGTATATTATCCGCGTATAACAGATGAAGCACATCATGAGATAGGAGAATATGTTTTGAACTCAACAAAAGAAATTAAAATTTCAACCGCCGATCCTTCAGCAATCGGTTTATTTGGTTTAGCAATTGTTACATTCGTCGCTTCTACACAAAAGCTTGGTTGGACAGATGGCTTAGGTTTAGTGATTCCTTGGGCGATTTTCTTAGGTGGTATCGCACAATTTTACGCTTCTGTATTAGATTCGAAGCATAACAATACATTTGGTACAACAGCATTCGGCGCTTATGGTTTATTCTGGATGGGTGTTGGTATGAGCTGGTTTATCCAAGCAGGTGTATTTGGTGAAGCCTTACAAGCATCTGTAGATACGCGTCAACTTGGTGTTGTGTATTTAGGGTACTTAATCTTTACCGTATTTATGACGATTGGTGCGGCAGAAACAAACAAAGTTTTATTTGCCATCTTCGTGATGATTGATTTCTTATTTGTCGGTTTAGCATTAAGCTCATTCGGTATTATGGAGCATGGCATGCATTTATTGGCTGCTTACTCAGAATTAATCATTGCTCTTTTATCTTTCTATGGTGCTGGCGCAAACGTATTAAACAAACACTTCGGCTTCAACTTCTTACCTATTGGTCGCCCGTTCGGTATTTTTAAGAGGGAAGCATTCGAGAAAAAATCAAACGACGTAAAAGCTCACTAAGACCCAACTAGCTTTTGCTCAGATGTAGATTGAAAGGAAGTTCGCTCAAAAAAGTGAACTTCCTTTTTTAAATAGAACGTTATAAATCCCTAAAAGATGCACGTAATGCGTCATTAATTGTTTCGACGCCCACCACTTGAATCCCTTCTGGAAACTCCCATCCACCAATATTCGATGCAGGAATAACTGCGCGACGGAAGCCTAATTTCGCAGCTTCTTGGACACGCTGCTCAATACGAGAGACTCTACGCACTTCCCCCGTCAATCCAACCTCACCAATAAAACAGTCCGTTGGATTTACCGCTTGATCTTTGAAGCTTGAAACGATGCTCGTTAAAACAGCTAAATCAATTGCCGGTTCGTCTAGCTTTACCCCACCCGCTACTTTAATATACGCATCCTGTGCCTGAAGCATCATGCCCATACGTTTTTCAAGTACAGCCATTAATAATTGCACACGGTTTTGGTCGACGCCTGTTGCCATACGCTTTGGGTAATTAAAGCTCGTAGGCGTAACAAGCGACTGGATTTCCACTAAAATCGGGCGCGTACCTTCCATTGATGCTACAATCGTCGAGCCGGGAGCTCCCTGTGAACGCTCTTGTAAAAATAGTTCAGATGGATTTAACACTTCCCTCAACCCACCTTGTAACATTTCGAAAATGGCAATTTCATTTGTCGAGCCAAAACGGTTTTTTTGACTGCGTAAGATGCGATGATTATGATGGCGCTCCCCTTCAAAGTAAAGCACCGTATCGACCATATGCTCTAAAATACGCGGACCCGCAATTTGTCCTTCTTTCGTTACATGACCCACTAAGAAAATGGCAATGTTTTTCGTTTTCGCAATTCGCATTAGCTCTGCTGTACATTCGCGTACTTGCGATACACTTCCAGGTGCACTAGTCACTTCTGGATGATGCACCGTTTGAATCGAATCGACAATGACAAATTTCGGCTGAACTTCTTCGATTGTTTGATTTAAAAATTCTAAATTCGTCTCTGAATAAATATAAAGCTCCGGTGATTTAACACCTAAGCGCTCTGCACGTAGCTTCGTTTGACGAACAGATTCTTCACCGGAAATATATAATACACGCTTCCCTTGATTGGATAATAATGCTGATACTTGAAGGAGCAATGTCGATTTCCCGATTCCCGGATCACCACCAATTAAGACGAGTGAGCCAGGGACAATGCCTCCACCAAGTACACGGTTAAATTCATTCATTTGCGTGACAATGCGTGTTTCTTCCTGTGCTTCGACTTGAATAATTGGTGTTGCCTTTGTAGTAGTCGAGGAATGTTGGAATGCACCTCGAGGTCCTTTGGAAATAATTTCAACTTCTTCGTTCATCGTATTCCATTCACCACAGCCCGGACAACGCCCCATCCATTTGGCTGCCTCATAGCCACAGCTGTTACACATAAATTTTGATTTCTTTTTTGCCATGAATTCATAAGCTCCTTCGAATGTTTGTTCTTATTTTCTATTGTACACGATTGGGTTAGCATTCACCTAGTCATTCGTCGAAACTGTCCTTTTTAACAAAAAAGAAACGAGGTGAGCTTGCTACTCACCTCGCTTGTATTAATTTGCTACTTTTACTTCTGTTGTTACGGTAAACTCACCATTGCTGTAATCTAATACAACCGGCTGTGATTTGTCTAACGTGCCTTTTAACAACTCTTCAGATAGGCGGTCTTCCACATGTTTTTGTAGTGCACGACGTAATGGACGCGCGCCATATTGTGGATCATAGCCTTCCTCTGCAATTTTCTCTAACGCCGCATCTGTGAATTTCAATTCGATATCTTGCTCTTTTAAGCGTTTCGTTAAGGAATTTGCCATTAAGGCAACAATTTCTTTTAAGTGCTCTTTTTCTAATGAGTGGAACACAATCATTTCATCAATACGGTTTAAGAACTCTGGACGGAATGCCTTTTTCAGTTCTTCTAGCATTGTTCCTTTTGCATCTTTGTTTTTCGAAGCAGCATCTTCTGCGCCAAACCCTACATGCTTACGGAATTTCAACGCCTCTGCACCCACGTTTGAAGTCATGATCACTACCGTGTTACGGAAATCAACTACGCGGCCTTTTGAATCTGTTAAACGACCATCCTCTAACACTTGTAATAAAATATTGAAGACATCTGGATGTGCTTTTTCAATTTCGTCTAATAATACAACCGAATATGGTTTACGGCGAACTTTTTCTGTTAATTGACCACCATCATCAAAGCCTACATAACCTGGAGGTGAGCCGACTAAACGCGAAGTCGAATGTTTCTCCATGTATTCCGACATATCTACGCGAATCATGGCATCCTCATCACCAAACATTACTTCCGCTAATGCACGGGCAAGCTCTGTTTTACCGACACCTGTTGGCCCTAAGAAGATAAATGAGCCGATTGGGCGTTTTGGATCCTTTAGACCCGCACGCGCTCGACGAATCGCGCGAGAAATGGCTTCAACGGCTTCACTTTGACCGACTACACGTTTGTGTAATTCTTCTTCAAGATTTAATAGCTTAGCAGATTCTTCTTGGGCAATTTTCGAAACAGGGATTCCCGTCCACATCGCTACAACTTGTGCAATGTCATCCACACAAACCATTGATTCTTCTTTGCCTTGCTTTTCTTTCCACTCTTTTTTCAATTGCTCTAATTCTAGCTTGATTTTTTGCTCTGAATCACGAAGCGCCGCAGCTTTTTCAAATTCTTGGCTTGATACAGCGGCATTCTTTTCGGATTTAATGCCTTCTAATTTATCTTCAAGCTCTTTTAAATTTGGTGGCACTGTGTACGAGCGTAAGCGTACTTTTGAGCCAGCCTCATCAATTAAATCAATTGCTTTGTCTGGTAAGAAGCGGTCTGAAATGTAGCGGTCTGATAATTTTGCCGCTGCCTCTACAGCTTCATCTGTAATTTTCACGCGGTGATGCGCTTCGTAACGATCGCGTAAGCCTTTAATAATTAAAACCGTTTCTTCGACTGATGGCTCATCTACTTGAATTGGTTGGAAACGACGCTCTAATGCCGCATCCTTTTCAATGTATTTACGGTATTCGTCTAATGTTGTCGCACCGATACATTGTAATTCCCCACGCGCCAGTGATGGCTTTAAAATATTCGATGCATCAATTGCACCTTCTGCACCACCCGCACCGATTAATGTGTGAAGCTCATCGATGAATAAAATAATATTGCCTGCTTGGCGAATTTCATCCATCACCTTTTTCAGACGGTCTTCGAATTCCCCACGATATTTGGTACCTGCAACGACTGTCCCCATATCTAATGTCATAACGCGCTTATCACGTAAAATTTCTGGTACTTCATTGTTGATGATTTGCTGTGCTAAACCTTCAGCAATAGCGGTTTTACCAACGCCTGGCTCCCCGATTAATACGGGATTGTTTTTCGTACGGCGTGATAATACTTCCACAACACGTGTAATTTCTTTTGAACGGCCAATGACTGGGTCAAGTGAACCTTCACGTGCTACAGCCGTTAAATCGCGCGCCAAGCTATCTAATGTAGGTGTATTCACTGCTTGTGTTGACACAGAGCCATTATTGCTGTTTGAGTCGTTATTACCAAGTAGTAATAACACTTGCTGACGTGCTTTATTAATGCTCACACCTGTATTGGCCAATACTCGCGCTGCTACCCCTTCACCTTCACGAATTAACGCCAGTAAAATATGCTCTGTTCCAACATACGCATGACCTAATTTGCGTGACTCATCTAATGATAATTCGATTACTTTCTTGGCACGCGGTGTATAGTGAACGATTGGCCCTACTTCTTCTGTTCCCTTCCCAACAAGCTCTTCAATACCTGATTCGATCATTTGTGGGCTAATATTAATTGCTTCCAATGCTTTTGCTGCAATGCCGCCACCCTCACGAATTAAACCAAGTAAAATATGCTCTGTTCCAATTTCTTTATGCTTTAGGCGAATAGCCTCTTCTTGTGCAAGTTGTAACACCTTTTGAGCACGCTGTGTGAATCGATTAAACATCATATGAATCCTCTCCTTTTTCGCCATCATTACTTGCTTGTTCATTCAATTTTTCTTGTAACAGCTTCGCGCGGTACATATCACGCTCTGTTGCCTGAAGTGTTGCACCGGCATATTGCTGAATAATCCCTGGTTGCATAATTAACATACATTCATTTAACTTACGCTGTGAGATTGGTTCTAATAGTCCTAAACTTACCCCCAGACGCACATTCGATAAACAACTTGCTGCTTCCTCGCTCGTTAAAATTTTGGCATACTTGAGCGTACCTAACGAACGGCTTAAGCGGTCTTCTAAAATAGTCGGTGCACGTAGCAATAAATTTTTGCGCGCTACTTGCTCCTTTTGAATAATTTGCTCGACCACTTTTTCAAGTTCTTGCAAAATCACAGTTTCCGATTTGCCTAATGTGATTTGATTAGATATTTGATAAACATTACCTAAATTATCACTACCTTCTCCATAAATTCCCCGTACAACCATTCCTAATCTTGTCATCATTTGAATTAGAGCATTCATCTGTTTGGTCATAGTTAGCGCGGGCAAATGGAGCATCACTGAAGCACGCAATCCCGTCCCAACATTCGTAGGGCAGCTTGTTAAATAGCCATAACGATCTTCATAAGCATAGGCAATAGACTTACTTAAGTAGCGGTCTACTTTTCTGGCTTCTTCGTATGCTTGCTGCAAATTCATCCCCTGCGCGAGACTTTGAATACGAATATGATCTTCTTCATTTACTAATATGCTAATGGACTCGTCTTCTGTTAAAAAGAACGACCCAATTTTTTGACGACGTGCTAAATTAGGGCTGATTAAATGCTTTTCCACTAATATTTGACGCTGTAGCTGTGGCATATCCTTCACTTTAAAATATGAAAAGTGATAGGGATTTTCTCGATCTATTGCTAATAATGCAGTCATTAATTGGTGTTCGATTTGTTCGGCATCTTGTTCTGTAAAGCTAATTGGAAATCGGACGTTCGCAATATTTCGAGCTAGTCGAATGCGCGTACTAATGACGATATCCGAATCGCTTTCATATTGCATCCAGCTTGGATTGGCATTCGTTAAAAAATGCTCAATGTTCATGCGCGTTCCTCTCCTTGCCCGACTTTACTTTCGAGTGCTCGAATGTCATCACGAAATTTAGCTGCATCTTCAAAGCGTTCTTCTGTAATCGCCTGTTGCTGTAATAAGCGGAGTTCACTTATTTGCTGATTAATTTTTTCCTTTGAGTGCGTTTCTTCTACATACCCCACATGCTTTGTACCTGCTTGAATTTTTTCCAGCAATTGTGGGAGCTGCTCACTAAAGGTTCGATAACAATCACCACAACCAAATTTCCCTTGCTTTAAAAACTGACGATACGTTGTACCACATGTTGGGCATGCCTTTGTTTTTGCTGTGCTTCCCGCTACATTTTCCTTTTTAATAATGGGCACAAAATTAAACCAATTCGTCATGAGCTGCTGTAAGGATGCGGGCTCTTCTTTCATTTCGAATTGAAACGGGTGGAATTGGGCAGCACATACGTCGCAATAATGCCGCTCGATTTGTTGCCCGTTTTGCACTTGCGTCACTGTTACATTCGCATGGCGTTGTTTGCAATGTTCACATATCATGTTAAAACACCTCTATTTTTCAAAAGAAATTGTTTGTAGCATTGCGTGCAATATGCGGGCTCTCACTTCATCACGCACTGGTAAACCCATTCGTAATGTTGTACGATCCAATGCAGCCTTCATAATACTTGCCTCTCGTTCACTGACAATATCTTCGTCTAATAAACGGTAAAGTATGCGTTCCGCGTTTGTTTGTGCAATCGTTTCGCCAATTTGCTCTTCCATTTCGTCTAATAAGTTTTTCTTGGAGTGGATCGTTACACGCAAAATACGAATATAACCGCCACCCCCACGCTTACTTTCTACAAAATAACCATGCTCTGTTGTAAAGCGTGTATTAATGACGTAATTGATTTGTGAAGGTGCACAAGCAAATTGCTTCGCTAATTCATTACGCTTTATTTCAATGTGTCCCTGTCCATTTAATTCAATAACTTCCTTCAAATACCCTTCAATTATGTCAGATATATTCCTCATGCTGTCCTCACCTCTCAACAACTGACTTTGACTATCTTTGACTTAAATATACAATAGCTGTTTTTTGATTTCAAATAATCACTCTCAAAACACTTTGCCCTAATTCACAATAATAAATCCTCAAAATGTAAAAAAGGTCTGCCTAAGAAATAAATCTAAGACAGACCCCTTGTTATTAAACCCAACGTCCAACAATCGGATAATTCCACTCTCGATCTGATAAAGCTTTGATAATCCCAATAATCGGAGCAATCCAGAAAATCGCTAAAAATACGATTAAGAATGGTAAACCAATTAAAAGGAAAGTAAATATGATGGCAATGGCAATGAAAATACCAAAAATCACTTGGAATAATAACGCTTGCATCGCGATACGTTTTACATTGTCCTCAGAACTTATTAAGAAAAATAGAATCGGTACTAAAAACGGAGCGAAAAACGCACTCGCATGGATAATCACTTTTGACCATTTGGATTCCATTTAAAATCAACCTCACTTTTTTTGTTACCTTATTTACGCATGAATGTCACTAAAGTTTCATAAATCGAAAAAAATCTTAGGTTTCTTATACCCAAGATTTATTATAACAATGTGCGTTGAAGCAATTTAGTACGGCCCGCGATCATTTGGATTATCGCCCTCTTGCGGGAATAAGAAATAAGAAATCACAGCGGTTAAAATCGTTGCACCGATTACGATGAAAATACGATCACGACTTCCTACCTCTCGGAAGTTATTCACTAGCATAATGTAAGAAGCAATCGCAACTCCTAAAGAAATTGGCAAGACAAATTTCAAACGCCCTTTATGAAATTTCATTTTTTTCAACGTCCTTTTCTACAAATTGATAGCATCTTTTATCTATTGTTAATCATACAATGCTCCAAAACGAAAGACAAATTTCGGCAAATTTTGAACTTATACTAAAATATTACTGCTATCTCTCTCAAAAAATAGTACTATACTAATGTGAAATACACACGAAATGAGGGGTATTATGGTCAATTGGTTTTCAAAATCATCGAAAGTATCACATCCATCTTTTTTGGATAACACAAAATATGCTCCAAAAACACATGTAGACGTTTCGGATTATCCATCATTACAGCGGCAACTCCAAGTATTAAATCTAACAACGGATGATTTAGCAATTATTAAGCAGCTCGAGCCTTATGCACAAGAGATCATTCCTGTTATGGTAGATCAGTTTTATGAAGCGATTACACTCAGTCCAGAATTAGTAACGATTATAAAAAATACCACACAAATTGAGCGCTTAAAAATTACGCTCCATCGACATTTGGAGGGGATTTTTAAATGTCAAATTGATGCGAATTACATTATGGAACGCCAAACCATTGCACAAGTTCATGTAAGAATTGGCTTGCAATCCAAATGGTATATTGCTTCGTTCCAATCATTGATGAGTACGTTTATCTCATTCATCGAAAAAATTAAAATGCCTCCTCATGAAATGGCTAAAGCAATCAATGCCTTTTCTAAAATGATTAATTTGGAGCAGCAGCTAGTTATTGAAGCATACGAAATGGAAGAGCAACGCATTCGTACAGAGGCAGAAGATATTAAATTACGTTTAATCGATCGTATTCAAACAACAGCTCAGGAACTCAATCAAATTAGTGACGAAACAAATGGCTCGCTACAGGAAATCGTCAATCAATCCGAAGAAATTGCCACAAATACAAAAGAAGGGCTCCATCTCGTGGCTGAAACGGAAGATAAATCAACGACAGGCACGACGTATTTAGTGAATCAAACCGCCATTATGACGACGATATTAAACCGCGTCGATACACTCGAAACCTCGATGATTACTCTACGCGAGTCTTCTCAAAAAATAGCGGAGATTGTAGGACTCGTTACAGGCATTGCCGACCAAACAAACTTATTGGCCTTAAATGCCTCGATTGAAGCTGCACGTGCTGGCGAACACGGAAAGGGCTTTGCTGTTGTAGCAGAGGAAGTCCGTAAGCTCGCAGAAGAAACAAAAAATGCCGTTCAAAATGTGTCGCACTTAATTAATGAAACAGAGATCAATATTTCTCAAATGTCTGCCTCTGTTTCAAGTGTAGACGAGCAAGTAAAAATGAGCGTTGATACACAGAAAAGTTTAGCCGATTCGTTCACATCCATTGCCGAAGCGGTGTCCGGAATCCGAACACAATACGAAAAGACAAATGCAGATATTCATTCAATTACGTCCGTTATTACAGGTCTTACACATACATCCAATCTTGTTTCAACATCATCGGATTCCTTGTTACGTATTGTACATGAATTACATGATTAACAAATAAAGGGACTACCTGAGATAATTCTTGGGTAGTCCCTTTCATTTTATTCGCGGCGTTTTTTGGATAGTGCGCGCTTTTGTTTACGATGCTCTTGGCGAATGGGCCCTGTCTCAAATAAATGACGTTCAAAATCCGTTTCTGGCTCGACACCGGGCACTTCTTTTGGTTTACCCTCTTCATCAATCGCAACCATCGTTACAAATGATTCGGTTGTTAGCCTTTTTGCACCCGTTTTCACATTGCGCGAAACTACACGTACATACACCTCCATTGATGTACGTCCGGTACCTGTTACCATCGCTTCAAGTTCAATCACATCGCCAGCATAAGCGGATGATACAAAGTCTACGGAGTCAAAAGAGGCTGTTACGACCTCCCCCTGTGAATGCTTCATCGCTGCAATGGCCGCTACTTCATCAATATATGCTAAAACTCTACCACCAAAAATCGAATGGTGATGGTTCGTATCAGGAGGTAAAACTAATCGCGTTTGATTCGCTTTAGAATAACTCATTGGATAGGTCGTTTTCATAATCTTCCACCTTTCTTGTCTACACTCCATGTTACTATTTTTGAGCAATGATATACTAGTATAAAAATTAGTAATTTCGCTTCATTGTAATCAACTTTAAGTCCGTCATTTCTTCCACCGCATATTTAATCCCCTCTTTGCCATAACCGCTCATTTTCACACCACCATAGGGCATATTATCCGTTCGGAATGTTGGGATGTCATTAATAATAACCGCACCTGCTTGCAGTTCATCTGCTGCCTTTAATGCATCCATCAAATGATTTGTATAAATTCCGGCATTGAGTGCCAGATCGGTATTATTGACAAATGCGATGGCCTCATCAAGTGTGTCATACGGAACAATCGAGACAATCGGTGCAAATGTTTCCTCACAAACAATTTTCATATCTGGCTTTACATTCACCATCACAGTCGGTGTACAGGTACGTTCTGTAAATTCACCCCCTGTTGCTACTTGTGCCCCTTGTGCCTTTGCTTCATCAATCCAACGTTTAATACGTGCTACCTCATTAGGGTGAATCATCGCACTAATATCAGTGTTGGCATTAAACGGGTCACCTAACACTAATTTTTTCGTCTCTGTTACGAATTTCTGAGTAAACGTCTCATAAATCGCGCGGTGTACATAAATACGTTGAAGGGAAATACAAACTTGGCCAGCAAAGCCAAACGCACCTCCAACACAGCGTTTCATCATTTGATCGAGTTCGGTTGACGGCTCAACAATGACCGCTGCATTCGAGCCAAGCTCTAAAGTGATTTTACGTAAGCCGACTTTTTCCTTTATTTTTAATCCGACTGCACCACTGCCTGTAAACGTCACCTTCTTTACAAGTGGATGCGTTACTAATGTATCGCTTAATTGGCCACCACTGCCCGTAACGATTTGTAGTGCACCATCGGGTAAGCCAGCTTCTTTAAAAATTTCTGCCATTACGAGTGCACTTAATGGCGTTTGTGATGCCGGTTTTAATACGACGGTATTCCCAACCGCAAATGCTGGACCTAATTTATGTGCCACTAAATTAAATGGGAAGTTAAACGGTGTAATCGCGGATATCACGCCTAATGGCACACGTTTCGTAAAGCCGATATAATCTGCCGCGCCTGGAGCTGCATCCATCGGCACCGTTTCACCCGTTAAGTTTTTTGCGGCCTCTGCAGCAAATTGATAGGTCGCAATAGTACGATCTAATTCTCCCAGCCCTGCTGACAATGGCTTGGCCGCTTCCTTTGCTAAAATTTCTGCTAGCTCTTGTTTTCGCTCACGCATAATGGCTACTACTCTATATAAAATTTCTGCGCGCTCATAAGCAGATACCTTTTGGAAGGTTTGAAACGCTTGATGTGCGCCTTCAATGGCACGTTCTACATCTGAAATCGTCGCCTTTGCTATCTGTGCAATGACCTCTCCTGTATAAGGTGCCACAAGTTCTGTCGTTTCCGCTGTTTGTTCCCATATACCATTAATCCATAATTTTGTTTGTTGCATCATTTACACTCCTTTTAAATGAATAAATCAAAAATATCAAATGCGATTGTAAAGCCTGCATCATATAAGAAATCACTCATATTTAAAGCCTGTAAAAATAATAAGCTGTCGTTGAATTGTTGAAGCTGATTGTTGTCAATCAATTGCTGTAGCACAAATTGTGTGGCTGTCATTAAAGCGAGCGAGGGCTCTAACGTAAACATGTTCAATTGCTTCAGTTCATTATTCATTTCCACAATATCACCAAGCACCGCCTTATCCGAGCGTGCCAGTGCAAGCATCGCAATAAATGGATAAAAATTACGTCGCACCTTTATGTTTTCCCTTTTTAAATGTGCTCGAATCGCAACAACATAATCCAGTAGTAATGGCTCAAAATGGACATCATACAATGATAGTAGCTGTGTCATCGCCTGTAGCGCATCCCCGCGCTTAAAGTCATGTTGGACAAGTGCGTCATAATAGCGACGCATCGTCTGACCTTGTAACTGGACATCTGCTTGCTCTCTCGTTAATAAAACCGCATACGGAATATCATCTTTACCTGTCAAAAATTGATGCTGCTTTTTCATCTCATGATACAAAAGCTTGGCACGCTTAGCATGTGCTTCATCAAGTAAAAATAGCGCGGCAATGGATTGATAGCTGCTCCTTGCAAAATCGGCTGCTTCCAAATAACGCTCGTTTTGCGCTACACGCTGGATTTCTTGCTCGGGCTGCTCATGTAAAATCAGATGTGCCGCTACTTTATAGCTGAGAACCGATTTAGTTGATACTGTAGAAAAATACTCTACTAATGTTTGTTTAACAGCCTTTCGTTGCAAGCTTTTCATTTGTGCTTCAAATTGCGTACCGTGAAACGTTTCACGTGAAAACGAATATTGTACGGCTAGTGGCACTTTTATGGCAGCTGTCATGTCTGCACTAAAAAATAGTGATATACTTTCATAGTTTTGCTGAAGTCTGGTAATAAATTGGGTCTTATCCATAGCTTTACACCCCCTAACATTCATTATACGCCTATTTTTTTGCCATGAAAAAAGACTATGCAAAATCGCATAGTCTTTTCATAATTTACAATGAAAGTTGCTCTAGCTCTCCTTTAGTAAATGCCCGAGACCTCGATAAAAAACGCTTTCCTTCCACACCTTCAAGTGAAAACATCCCACCCCGTCCATCTACAACATCAATAATAATTTGGGTATGCTTCCAATATTCATATTGATTTTTGTGCATGTAAAAAGGGCTGCCACCAAGATAACCTAATAAAATATCTTGATTGCCAACAATTAAATCTCCATCAGGATAACACATCGGTGACGAGCCATCACAGCAGCCACCTGATTGATGGAACATAACGGGACCATGACGCGCCTTTAACTTGTCAATTAGCTGCAATGCTTCTTCGGTTGCGACAACACGTTCAACCAAATGGAGCACCTCCTCTTTCTTAGAAGAAGCCTAAGCGGTTTTCATCATAACTTACTAATAGGTTTTTCGTTTGTTGATAATGACCTAACATCATTTTATGTGTTTCACGACCAATACCACTCATTTTGTAGCCGCCAAACGCTGCGTGTGCTGGGTAGGCATGGTAGCAGTTTGTCCATACACGCCCCGCTTCAATACCACGTCCGAAGCGATACGCTGTATTCATATCACGCGTCCAAACACCCGAGCCTAAGCCATATAATGTATCGTTGGCAATTTCAAGTGCTTCTTCTTTTGTTTTAAATGTTGTAACCGCGACAACTGGACCAAAAATCTCTTCTTGGAAAATGCGCATTTTGTTATGACCTTTAAATACTGTTGGCTTAATATAATAGCCTTCTGCTAAATCGCCGCCAAGCTCATTTTTCTCGCCACCAATTAAGCATTCTGCGCCCTCTTCTTTACCAATTTGTAAATAGGATAGGATTTTTTCCATTTGCTCCGATGAAGCTTGTGCACCCATCATTGTATTTGGATCAAGTGGATTTCCTACTTGAATCGCCTCTACACGCTTTAAGACGCGCTCCATAAATTTATCGTAAATGGATTCTTGAATAAGCGCACGCGATGGGCATGTACATACTTCACCTTGGTTCAGAGCAAATAAGACAAAACCTTCTACTGCCTTATCTAAAAAGGCATCGTCTGCATCCATAATATCCTCAAAGAATATATTAGGCGATTTTCCACCAAGCTCTAATGTTACAGGAATTAAATTTTGGGATGCGTATTGCATAATTAAGCGACCTGTTGTCGTTTCACCTGTAAAGGCAATTTTACCGATACGTGGGCTCGATGCTAATGGCTTTCCTGCTTCTAAGCCGAAACCGTTTACAATATTTAAGACACCCGGAGGTAATAAATCACCAATTAACTCAGCTAATACTAAAATGGACGCGGGTGTTTGCTCAGCCGGTTTAAGAACAACACAGTTTCCAGCAGCAAGAGCAGGGGCTAGTTTCCATACCGCCATTAAGAGCGGGAAATTCCAAGGAATAATTTGTCCAACTACGCCAATTGGTTCGTGGAAGTGATAGGCAACTGTATTTTCATCCACTTGGCTTAATGAACCTTCTTGTGCTCTTAATGCACCCGCAAAATAACGGAAATGATCAATCGCAAGTGGCAAATCGGCATTTAATGTTTCACGGATGGCTTTACCATTGTCCCAAGTTTCTGCAACAGCTAACAGTTCTAAATTTTGTTCAATACGGTCTGCAATTTTTAGCAAGATATTACTTCGGACGGTTACCGATGTTGTTCCCCAAGCATCCTTCGCCGCATGAGCCGCATCTAAAGCTAATTCAATATCTGCTTCTGTAGAACGAGCAACCTGTGTAAATACTTTACCTGTTACAGGTGTAATATTATCGAAGTACTCACCATTTACCGGTGCAACCCATTCGCCACCAATAAAATTGTCATAGCGTTCCTTAAAATGTACAAGCGCACCCTCCGTATTTGGATTAGCATAAACTCCTGTTAATACATTAACCTCTGCCATTGAAAATTCTCCCCTTTGCTTTAATAATGTTGATCATACCTACTTACTCTAATTGCCCCTTTACTCATGCTGAAATGAATTCTATTAAAGTAGATATCTTCAACTCTTATATTGTCAGAAAAGTTATATAATTTCAAATATTAAATTGCAATTTACTGAATTTTAAAATTGTTTACAAGTACTCTTCCAAAAATCTAGACACAATTACGGCAAAACATAATGGATATCACTCATATCAATTAACCTCCGAGATGAATTATTGTATACTGAAGATATTCTATTAGTAGGTGGAAAAAATTATGCGTATCAATAAATTTTTAGCAGAAACAGGAATCATCTCTCGTCGTGGTGCAGATAAATGGGTAGAAGACGGGCGCGTAACGATCAACGGTGAGCTCGCAACAAATGGTAGCCAAGTAGAGACAGGTGATAGCGTTTGTGTAGATGGCAAACCCGTGCAACGTGAAGACCAGCTTGTTTACATCGTACTCAATAAACCTGTAGGCATTACAAGTACAACAGAACAACATATTAAAGGAAATGTCGTGGATTTTGTCAATCACCCATTACGTATTTTCCATATCGGGCGTTTAGACAAAGATTCAGAGGGGTTATTATTATTAACGAATGATGGGGACATCGTAAATGAAATTTTACGTGCCGAAAACCATCACGAAAAAGAATATGTCGTACAGGTCGATAAACCGATTACCGATAAGTTTTTACAGGGGATGCGTAGCGGGGTAGAAATATTAGATACTAAAACCCTACCATGTCGTGTTGAAAAAATATCCTCAAATGTATTTAAAATTATTTTAGAACAAGGCCTAAACCGCCAAATTCGTCGTATGTGCTCGGCCCTTGGCTATTCCGTAAAGCGTCTACAGCGCATTCGTATTATGAATATCCGAATCGGCAATTTAAAAGTCGGGCAATGGCGTGATTTAACAGACAAAGAACGAAATGAACTCTTTACACTACTCAACTATACACCCAAGCAATAAGTAAGGCCTCCTAACTGTAGCTTACTTATTGCTATTAGGAGGACAGACCATGCTTACAATACAGCCAACAGAAAACCTAACAGGACTTACAGTAAGTGGGGACTATTGGGATTTAGACGATATCGTCCAAGCCATCCAGGAAATTGTAGGCGAAAAACATCATTATTTTCAATATGAGGGCGCGCGCAAACGACTATTAAAAGTGGGTGCTAAAATACGTGAAGCCTCAAAAGGGGAACATGAAATTCAAGCGGTCGCAAACGGGATTAGTCGAAACGCCATGAAAAAAACACAGACCATTATTCCTGAGCGGAGTGTCTATTATGCGGTCAATCTCCTGTTACCGGAGATGATCTTTGCCGCACTTGCATTTAATGACTTTATCGCACTTTACAAGGAAACCGTGGATGATTCTGAATGGAGCACAGTCACAACATCCATTCGAAAATTCCAAGCACTTATTTCAGAGGCGATTATGCCCTTTATGTCAGAGGAGCATTATCTATTATTTTTAACAACACTTCATACGAAAGCGCCATTGTTCCATCAGTATGCTACACAGTATGTGGATCTGTTAAATCTAGAATATTTGGCACTCACAAAAGAGGTTCGTAGTGAGCAATTAACATCGTTTGCGTTACGTCTATTAGCAGAAGATGAAGCTTATAAAATACTAATGACTCAGTTATTAGGGGTTACCAGTGTATCGAAACAATCGCTCTATGAAGTCGAGCTTACATTAAAATACCCGAATGATGAGGTCATTATTTGGTGATAACGCGAATAAAAGCGAGCCGAACATAAAAGTTCGACTCGCTTTTTAAAGTTGTTCAATCGGTTGTATAATCCGTTAAACCTATAGACCTCCCAGATAAGCTGCCTTTACTTCGTCACTTTCCTGTAGCTCTTTTGCATCCCCTGACAATACAATTTTGCCTGTCTCCAATACGTATGCGCGATGTGCTACTGATAGCGCCATATTGGCATTTTGCTCAACTAGTAAAACGGTTACGCCTTCCTTATTGACCATTTGGATAATATTAAAAATATTTTTTACCATTAAAGGCGCAAGTCCCATTGACGGCTCATCCAAAATAATGAGCTTTGGTTTGGCCATTAAGGCGCGTCCCATAGCTAGCATTTGCTGCTCGCCGCCCGATAGTGTTCCCGATAGCTGCTTGCGACGCTCTAGTAAGCGAGGAAATAGCTCATACACATGCTCTAAATCCTTTTTAATGCCGTCCTTATCTTTACGTAAATACGCACCAAGCTCTAGATTTTCTTCTACCGTCATATTCGAAAAGACGCGACGCCCTTCCGGAACATGTGAAATACCCGCCTTTACAATCGACTGTGCCGCCTTACCATCAATCGCTGAACCTAAATATTCAATCGAACCACGCTTTGGCTTGAGTAAACCCGAAATCGTTTTTAGCAGCGTACTTTTACCAGCACCATTCGCTCCAATTAGCGTTACAATTTCACCTTCATTTACTTCAAGTGAGATTCCTTTTAAGGCTTGAATATTGCCATAGTATACATCGATGTCATTAATTTTTAGCATATTATTCTGTAACCTCCTCACCTAAATAGGCTTCAATCACTTTTGGATTCGAACGAATTTCCTCAGGTGTACCATCCGCAATTAATTGCCCGTGGTCTAGCACATAAATACGCTCACAAATCCCCATTACTAGGTGCATATCATGCTCGATTAAAAGAATGGTTAAATCAAATTCCTTACGAATAAATGCGATTAACTCCATAAGCTCCCGTGTTTCCTGCGGGTTCATGCCAGCAGCGGGCTCATCTAGTAAAAGTAACTTCGGCTTTGCTGCAAGTGCACGCGCAATTTCTAAGCGACGCTGCATTCCATACGGTAAGTTTTTGGCTAACTCATCACGGTAAACGTCTAAACCAAAGATTTTTAAAAAGGCCAGAGACTCCTCTTCCATTTTCATTTCACCTTTAAAGTGACTTGGCAAACGGAAAATGCTCGACATTAAATTATGCTTTGCTAAGCCATGGTTCGCTACCTTTACATTGTCTAACACCGATAGCTCTTTAAACAGACGGATATTTTGGAATGTACGACTAATCCCTTGACGTGTTACTTTATACGGATCAAGTCCGCCAATTGATTTACCGTCAAATGTAATCGTTCCTTCTGTGGGCGCATAAACACCCGTCAACATATTGAATGTTGTTGTTTTCCCAGCACCATTGGGCCCGATCAGTCCGATTAGCTCGCCGTGATTCATGTGAAGGTCTACATTTTGTACAGCCTTTAATCCACCAAATTGAATGCCTAATTGATCTACTTTAAGAAGTGGACTGCTCATACACGAGTACCTCCTTTTTTACCGAACTTGAAGAATTCTGTAATCTCCTTCGTACCAAGCAACCCCGTTGGACGATACAGCATCACTAAAATTAACACTAACGAGTAAATAATCATACGTGTCTCTGGGAAGCCCTGTAAGTAAGTGGACACGATTGTTAATAAAATGGCAGCGATGACAGAGCCAGAAAGACTTCCTAAACCACCTAATACAACAAAGATTAAAATATCAAATGATTTTAAAAATCCAAATGCAGTAGGCTGAATTAAATAATAATTATGCGCATAAATCGCACCAGCAACCCCTGCAAAGAACGAACCAATCGCAAACGCCACTACCTTGTAATACGTTGTGTTAATCCCCATTGCATCGGCTGCGATCTCGTCTTCACGAATTGAAATACAAGCGCGCCCATGACGTGATTTCGTAAAATTCGCAATCACTAAAATCGTTATGAACGTCCCGAAGAACGCATAAGTCCATGTCGATTGGTGTGTAACCGACATCCCCGCTGCACCACCAACATAATCAATGTTTAAAAATACAATACGAATAATTTCAGCAAATCCTAGTGTTGCAATGGCTAAATAGTCACCCTTCAAACGCAGGGACGGTATTCCGACTAAAAGACCCGCAAGTGCTGCAACAACCGCACCGATTAAAATAGCTGTAATAAACGGTAATCCTAATTTCATCGTACAAATGGCGGAAATGTATGCTCCTACCGCTAAGAAACCAGCATGACCAATCGAAAACTGGCCGGTAATCCCAATAATTACATGTAAACTTACAGCAAGCATAATATTAATACACATCGCGATTAGCATGTTTTGATAATAGAACGCGACGAACCCGTTGTTAATTAATAATTGAACAACGACATAAATAACAAGTGCTAGGACGGCATAACCCCAAAAGATTTTTGATTTTTTCATGCTGCTCACCTACACTTTCTCGCGCGTATTTTTCCCGAAAATACCCGCTGGACGAATAATTAAAATTAAAATTAAGATGACAAATGCCGCTGCATCGCGCCATAACGAATAACCAAGTGCTGAAACGATTGTTTCGACAACACCTAATAATAATCCACCAACCATCGCGCCCGGAATAATACCAATACCACCTAATACAGCTGCGATGAATGCTTTAATTCCCGGAAGCATCCCCATTAATGGATCGATACGTGTGTAGTAAATACCAAAAATAACGCCTGCTGCACCCGCTAACGCTGAACCAATTGCAAAAGTTGCAGAAATTGTATTATCTACATTAATGCCCATTAATTTTGCCGCGTCTGCATCATGAGATACCGCACGCATCGCTTTCCCTATTTTTGTTTTATGCACGATGAATTGCAAGACAATCATCAAGAAAATAGAAATTGATAAAATAAAAATCGATAATGTACTAATTTGTACGCCGAAAATTTCGAAATTTGTTTTTGTAAATACATTCGGATAGGCCTCTGGTGATGCACCACGGAAGAAAATCACTGTATATTCAATTAATAATGACACCCCAATGGCTGTAATCAGTGCTGCGATACGTGTAGCATTTCGCAAACGCTTATACGCAACACGCTCAATAATAACGCCGATGACTGCACAGAGAATCATTGCTAAAATAAGTGCTAAAAATACATTCATTTCCCAACGTGCAATTGCATAAAAGCCAATGAAAGCGCCCAGCATGAACACATCACCATGGGCAAAGTTGATTAGTTTAATAATCCCATATACCATCGTGTACCCTAATGCAATAAGCGCATAGATACTGCCTAGCGATATCCCGTTCACGAGCTGTTGAATCCATTCCATACATTTCACTCCTTTTTTTGATTATTGAAGTTCCACCATAAAAAAAGGGAGGCTAGCTCCGCCCCCCTTACTTGTAAATAATTAAGGATTTACTTTAGAGTTGAACTGTTGCTTGCCGTCTACAAATTCTAGAACTGTTGCTGATTTTACTGGGTTGTGGTTTTCGTCAACTGTGAATGTACCTGTAACTAGGCTTAAATCTTTTGTTGCAGCTAATTGCTTTTGGATGGCCTCCCCTGTAATATCCCCTTCAACACGTTTGATTGCATCTACAATAAAGTAAACTGAATCATAGCCTAAAGCGTGGAAGGCATTTGGTGCTTGACCATACTCATCTTTAAACGCTGTAACGAAATCTTGAATTTTTGCATCTGGATCCTCAGATGAATAGTGGTTTGTGATGAATGTATTGTTTAATGCATCCCCACCTGCTAATTCCACTAATTTTGGTGAGTCCCAACCATCAGCCCCCATTAATGGCGCTGTAATACCTGCTTCACGTGCTTGCTTCACGATGATACCTACCTCTTCGTAATAGCCCGGAATGAAAATGAAATCAGGATTTTTTCCTTTAATATTTGTTAATTGTGATTTGAAATCGACATCTTTTGCCACATACGCTTCTTCCGCAACAACTGTCCCACCATTTGCTTCAATCGTTTCTTTGAAGGATGCCGCTAAACCTTTTGCATAATCTGAAGCATTATCCGCAAAGATCGCTACATTTTTCGCTTGTAGCTCTGTTGTAGCGAAGTTAGCTGCCACCGTCCCTTGGAATGGATCGATGAAGCATGTACGGAACGCATAATCATTTACAGAGCCATCGTCATTTACTGTAACGTTAGGTGCTGTTCCAGAGCCTGTTACCATAGGAACTTTATGCTGATTGGCAATTTGCACCGTTGCCACCGAGTTACCAGAAGTTGCTGGTGCGATCATTGCCACTACCTTTTCTTGCTCTGCTAAACGAATCGCTGCAGAAGTTGCTTCCGCTGTTTCTGATTTATTGTCAACTGGAATATACTCAATTTGTTTGCCATCAATGCCACCTGCAGCGTTAATCTCCTCGATTGCTAATTTAGCACCGTCATTAATAGACGAACCGTAAGATGCTACACCGCCTGATAATTCTAAGTTAGCACCGATTTTAATAACGTCCCCTGATGCTGAATTACCCCCACCGCCTGATGAACTAGAACTAGTAGAATCGCCAGAATCATCTGTTCCACATCCTGCTAAAGCTCCCGTTAGCATGGCTGTTGCAATGAATAAAGAACCATATTTTTTCATTTTTTTGTGCTTTGTCATCGTGAAATCCCCCTAGTAAACTTTATAAATGTTTGATATTTCAGATAATTATAATCAATTCTCACATTAATCACAATCTATTTTTAAAATATTCTGAATTAAAACACTATAAGAATCGATTTGTATATTCCAACTTCTGTATTGTAAAACATTTGTAATTTTTAGTCTACTATGATTTTTCTGTAAATTATGTATATTTTGAGTTATTGGAATTTGCAGTCTATTAATCGCTAATAATCTGCAAATTTCCAAACTCCATTTTACTGAATGCGAAAAACGACGAAGCGTTCATTTTCATTGGCTTCATGACGTAATCTAATATTCAAATAAGCATCTAGTGCTAAATCGCGTTGTAAGTACTCCAAGTAATCTGGAGATGGATAATACAAAACAATATCGATTGTACGGCTATATTGCTCATAAGAAGTTAAAACATTGCGCATAAACTCACGAAATACATGAACCGAGAAGGGGTTGAAGAAGAAAAATACTTGATCTTGCTTTGTAATGTCATAGCATTCGGCAATCCCGTTAATGAACTGAATTGGCACATGCTTCTTTCTACTTTTTTTCAAATATTGGGCTTTAT